>JAHECI010000004.1:34035-41363 GCA_024641825.1 Desulfobacterales bacterium
TATCGTTACTCGGGGAAGCGCACCCCCTGAACACGGACCTGTTCCGTACTTTAAGTTAAGGGGGATTATCCGTCAACCTCTCTTGACAATAAAATGGTATTGTATCATGAAGGAAAACAAATGGTTTTTGATACGGTCATACATAACGGGGTCATCGTCACCGTAAATCGTGATTTTGATATCATCGAAGACGGTGTCGTCTGCATGAAGAACGGAAAAATTGTAAAGATCGGAACACGGTCAAACGATTTTCCCGTGCCTGAAGGAAAAGTGCTGCTGGATGCACAGGGCGGCATTGTTATGCCGGGACTCGTGAATACACACACCCATCTTCCCATGTCTATTTTCAGAGGATTAGCGGATGATCTGCCCCTTTCCGTATGGCTGAATGAATGCATCTTTCCTGCTGAAGCGAAGCATATTAACCCCGAATCCGTCCGGTTCGGCGCGCTCTTGTCTTGTGCCGAAATGATATTGTCGGGAACGACCACCTGCTGTGACGGATACTTTTATGAAGATGTTGTTGCCGCCGCGGTCGATGAAATCGGGATGAGAGGCGTATTGGGGCAGGGCGTTATCGATTTTCCGGCACCGGGGGTGCCGAACCCGGCGGATAACATTAAAACTGCTGTGGCGTATGCTGAAAAATGTCAGGGGTTGTCTCACCTGATACATCCTTCGATATTTTGTCACTCCCCGTATACGTGTTCCGAAGAGACATTAAAACGGGCCAAAGCCGCCGCCGATTCAAAAGGGCTTGTTTTTCAGATTCATGTGGCCGAAACCCGAGACGAATACGTTCGGTTCCAGACAGAACATCGTACAACCCCGGTAAAATATCTGGACAGGATCGGCATTCTCGATCCCAATACCCTGCTGGTTCATGCCATATGGCTCGACCCTGACGACATCGAAATTATTTCCAAACGGAAGGCAAGCGTCTCCCATAATCCTGAAAGCAATATGAAGCTGGCGTCGGGTATCGCACCGGTATTGGATCTGTTGAAGGCCGGTATCACCGTTGGCCTCGGCACCGACGGGTGTGCCAGCAACAACGATTTAGATCTTTTTCGGGAAATGGACACTGCGGCAAAACTTCACAAGGTGAACGCCCTCGATTCCACGGTCATGAATGCCCGGACCATACTCAACATGGCGACCATGGGCGGCGCAAAAGCCATCGGCCTTGACCACGCAATCGGTTCCCTTGAGGCCGGAAAACAGGCGGATGTCATTATCATCGATACCCGCAAGCCCCACCTGGTTCCGGTTTATAACCCTGTATCCCAAATCGTTTATGCCGCCAACGGCCAGGATGTGCAAGATGTCATTGTTTCCGGAAATATTCTTGTCCGGAATCGGGAACTGTTGACCGTGGATCTGGAAGATATCCTCGAAAAGGTTCGCAAGATAAGCGATGACATAAAAAAGAAATGAAAAAAATGTACTCAATGTCGTCGTTTTACATTTCACGTTTCACTTTTTACAAATTTATCAATATCGAATGATGAATGTCCAGGAAAGACACTTTGTTTTATTGATCGTTATCTTGTTTCCGGATTGAAGGAAAAATTTAAGCATAAACTTTTTATTCCAGTTTGTCCGAGTTGGAGAATTTGTATGGATTTGAAACGCATTATCCGGGCGGCACGGGGCGATGGAACGGTAGATCTTCTGTTGACCCATGCCCGAATCGTCAATGTCTTTTCAGGTGAAATCCTTTTCGGTGATATTGCCGTCGCTGGCGGGTATATCGTGGGATTTGGGGAATATGACGCCAAAAAGAGGATCGACATGGGGGGGCGATTTGTGGCTCCGGGATTTATCGACTCCCACGTTCACATCGAAAGTGCCATGACCTCCGTCACCCAGTTTGCCCGGGCGGTTCTTCGGTTAGGAACAACCACCGTGGTGGCCGATCCCCACGAAATCGCCAACGTGCTGGGGGTTGAGGGCATCGACTATATGCTTCGATCGAGCGAAAATCAGCCCATGAACCTCTATTTCAATCTTCCGTCGTGTGTTCCTGCCACAACCATGGAAACTTCAGGGGCAACGCTGACGGCCGAGGATCTTTTGCCGTTTCTGGACCGCCGAAGGATTTTGGCCCTGGCTGAAATGATGAACTATCCCGGGGTCATCCATGAAGATCCGGAAGTCTTGCGTAAAATCGAAAACACCCGGAAACACCGCAAACCTGTTGACGGCCACGCCCCCGGCCTCACCGGCCGTGATCTTTACGCGTATATTGCAGCTGGAATTTCAAGTGATCATGAAGCCATTACAGCCCGGGAAGCCACGGAAAAACTGAATGCGGGAATGCATATTATGATTCGTGAAGGCACCGGCGCAAAAAATCTCGACGACCTGATTCCGGTGATCAATTCCAGAACCGCCCCTCGTATGATGTGGTGCACGGATGACCGGCATCCCCATGATCTTTTGGAAGAGGGACACATAGACTCGATGGTTCGTCGGGCCATCCGGGCTGGTGTCGATCCGGTGACGGCCATTCAAATGGCTACCATTAATCCAGCTGATTATTTTGGATTGGGTCACTTGGGAGCCATCGGTCCAGGGAGACAGGCAGATATGGTTGTGTTTTCGGACATTGCCGACCTTCATGTGGAACAGGTGTATCATCAGGGTCTTCTCGTGGTCGAAGACGGAAAGATATTGCCTGAAATCGATTCCACCGACCCCATATCCGTGCGGCCTTCCATGAACTTGGAGATCGAGAAAATAGATTTTTCCATCCCCATTGAAGGCAGACACATCCGGGTTATCGAGGTGGTTCCCCATCAGGTCATAACCCGTCAATGTATCCAGGAAGCGTCGGTGTCAGATACAGCGGCCGTTTCCGACATTTCTCGGGATATTCTTAAAATTATGGTCGTCGATCGGCACTCCGGCCTGGGCAATACCGGAAAAGGGTTTGTCAGCGGTTTCGGATTAAAGCGGGGTGCCCTGGCATCGAGCGTGGCCCACGACTCCCACAATATCATCGTTGTCGGGACCAACGACGGGGATATGAAAACAGCAGTACAAGCCTTGATCACCATGGACGGGGGGCTGGCAGCCGTCTGTGACAACAGGGTATGGGCCGATCTACCGCTTCCCATCGCAGGTCTCATGTCTTTGGAACCGATCCAAACCATCAACGATCGGTTGGATCGTCTTCTGGACGCCGCCCGTGAATTCGGTTCGACCCTGAACGATCCTTTTATGACCTTATCGTTTTTGGCGCTTCCCGTCATTCCCGAGCTAAAAATTACCGACAAAGGACTGGTGGACGTCACGCAGTTCAAAGTGGTGCCCCTGTTTGTCGATTCGTCTGAGCAGAGCGATTTGGGTGAACGCATTTAATTTCGGTACAGCGAAGCGACGGCGTGTTTCTCTTGGAAACCGACGGGCTGTTTGAAGGGCTTTAGCACCCGTTAGACCGAGCCGAATGAAATTATAATTTAAAACATCCGTCGGATATTTTATTGACGAATTGTTCTTTATAACGCTGGCCCGGCTCGGGCTTACGGGTGCTCGAGCACAAGTTTCCGTCGGTTGGAAAGAGATATACGCCGTCGTGGAGCGTTCTCTCTCTATTGGGATTCAAATGCGTTTGCCCTGGCAGAGAGGCTGAACCCACTTGACATAAATTTACGGTTTCAATAATCTATAGGTTCAAAAATTGGGCCCAACCCAACTTTTTCTCGAAATCGGGGTCAAAATTTAACCCGATAGGCCCTTCATTAAAATCCCAGGAGGTGGCATGCTCAAAGCAAAAGATATCATGACAAAAGCGGTGATAACCGTCTCGCCCGACATGGAGATTGTCCACGCAGCAAAAATTCTTCTGGAAAACCGTATCAACGGTGCTCCGGTAGTGGATGAAACGGGAAAACTGGTGGGAATTCTCTGCCAGAGTGATCTGATCGCCCAACAGAAAAAGCTTCCCATCCCTTCTTTTTTTACGTTTTTGGATGGTTTGATTACGCTGACCTCCATGAAACAGATGGAAAAGGAGGTTCAGAAAATCGCTGCCATCACCGTGGCCCAGGCCATGACGCCCGACCCGATGACCGTCCAGCCGGATACGGACATCGAAGCGGTGGCCGCCCTCATGGTCGACCAAAGTTTTCACACCATTCCAGTGGTGGAGGAAGGGGAGCTTCTGGGAATCGTGGGGAAAGAAGATATTCTGAAAACCCTCATGCCAAAATCAGAAGCAGAATGATTTATATCTTTCAATAATTCGGCCAAATGTAAAGATTGATTAATTATTTGAGGGGTCGGGGTGTTTTTTTAATAAAGTCGCTTCATGGATGATCTTTTTTTAAACCGCATGAACTCGCGGCAAGGAATCGTAGAGAAAGAACAGGAAATTATCTTTGAAATATCAATAGGTTCATTGCATAACTTTAAAATTTCTTTAAAAATACCATTTCGACATGCGCCTGTTCCTTCTAACGATCCCTAAGCCACTCAAACAGCATCCGATTTAAAAAAAGATCATCCATTCCGCTGGTACTCAAGGAGTTAGAATAAAAACTCCCCGACCCTTCAATTATTTAAAACATCGGTTATTTCCGTAAAAGGGTTTCGATGATGAAAGTAGACGGTCAAAACATCCGCCCCATATGGCTCGATTCGGATTTAAAAACGGTAAACGTCATCGATCAGCGGCTGCTGCCCCACGAGTTTGTCGTTGCCGGTCTTAAAAGCGTTGATGACGTCATCCGGGCCATCCAGGAGATGTTTGTCAGGGGGGCACCGTTAATCGGTGTGACGGCGGCATATGGGGTATATCTTGCGGCGTTGAATTCTCCCACAGATCCTATTGAAGATGCCTATCTCATTGAAGAATGCATCCGATTGAAATCCGCCCGGCCCACAGCGGTTAATCTGGCCTGGGCGGTGGATGTGGTGTTGTCAGAGATGTTGAACGTCGGCGACCCGTCAGAGAAGGTCGATGCAGCCAGAAAGGCAGCCGAAAAAATTGCCGAGGCCGAAGCTGAAAACTGCCGTAAAATCGGGGCGCATGGATTCAGTTTGATCGACAACATCAGTCGCAGCAAAAAAGGAAAAACTGTCAATCTGTTAACCCATTGTAATGCCGGATGGCTGGCCTGTATAGAATACGGGACAGCCACTGCGCCGATGTATGCGGCCTTTGATAAGGGTATAGATATCCATGTGTGGGTCGACGAGACCCGGCCCCTCAACCAGGGTGCCAGACTGACGGCCTGGGAGCTGGGCAAGTACGGTATTAAACATACCATCATCACCGACAATGCCGGTGGTCATCTCATGCAGCACGGCATGGTCGACATGGTGATCGTCGGAACCGACAGAACCACTTGCACCGGAGATGTGGCCAACAAGATCGGGACGTATCTTAAAGCCCTTGCCGCAAGGGACAACAATATCCCTTTCTATGTGGCCCTCCCATCCAGCACCTTTGACTGGAAGCTCAGAGACGGGGTCAAAGAGATACCTATCGAAACCCGGGACCCGGATGAAGTACGATATGTCCAGGGACTGGACCGGGGGGATATTCGACATGTTCTGATTGCACCTGCTGACAGTCCGGCCCAAAACTTTGCTTTTGATGTTACGCCGTCAAGACTTGTTACCGGCTTTATCACTGAAAGGGGGGTCTGTTCCGCTTCGGAAAAAGAGATACTACGCTTATTCCCGGAAAAGAAAAATCCTTGACTTTTTTTATGACAATCTCTTAAATCGCCCTATGTTGACAGAACTGGATAAAAAAATCATTGCTTCGATTCAAGGTGAAATTGCAATCACGCAACGCCCATATTTAGAAATAGCAGAAAAATTGGGCATTGACGAAGAATTGCTCCTGGAAAGGATGAAAGATCTTTGTGACAGGGGAGTTATCCGACGGTTTGGTGCAACCATACGTCATCAGCAATCCGGATTTGAAGCCAATGCCATGGTGGCATGGCAGGTTGATGAAGACCGCATTGACGCGGTGGGAGAAAAGATGGCGTCCTTTAATGCGGTTTCTCACTGTTACCGGCGAAATCCAACCAATGATTGGCCGTATAATCTTTATACGATGATCCATGCAAAAGATGAAGCATCCTGCCGGGAAATCGCCGGGAAATTGTCCACAGAAGCTTCGGTCAACACCTACACCCTTCTCTTCAGCCGGAAAGAATTGAAGAAAACCTCCATGAAATATTTCCCGACGAATGATGTCTGATAATGAGTGTTTGAAAACCTCTTCGACCCGTTAACTTGTGAAGCCTGATACCCCCCACATACTTCTGGTAAATCCTTGGATACACGATTTTGCGGCGTATGATTTCTGGGCCAAACCATTGGGACTTCTTTCCTTGGCAGCGATACTTCGGGATCATGGATTTACCATTACATACATGGACTGCCTGGATCGTTTTCATCCGGAGGGGTCTTTTGCAGATCCTTATGCCAGATACGGCCGGGGACCCTACCTTAAAACCCCAATTCCAAACCCCCCGGGCCTGGAAGAGATTCCGCGGAACTATTCCAGATACGGGATCCGAAAAGAATGGTTCATGAAAGATCTCATTTCCATACACCGACCCGACCTTGTGCTCATGACATCCATGATGACATACTGGTATCCGGGCATACAGGAAACCATAGGGGTTTTAAAAGAGGTTTTTCCGGATGTGTCCATTGTGCTGGGAGGCATATATGCCAGCCTTTGCCCGGAGCATGCCACAATCCATTCAGGTGCAGACCGGGTAATCACAGGATCCGGTGAGGAATATATCCTCGACCTGGTCGAAGATTATACCGGGGTTATCGTAAATCCCAAATTTGACCCGGATGATCTCGATACTTACCCTTATCCGGCATTTGATCTTCAAACAAAGATAAACTATGTGCCGCTGCTGACATCCAAAGGATGTCCGTTTTCCTGTAAATATTGTGCATCCCATGTGTTGAATCCAAAAAGAATGTTGCGGAGTCCCGAATCCGTGGTAGAAGAAATAACTTACTGGCATGAACGGAATGGGGTAGACGATTTTGTATTCTACGACGACGCACTCCTTGTCGATTCGGAAATACATGCGGTTCCCATGTTCGAAAAGATTATCGATGCCGGTCTTGACGTCCGTTTCCATACCCCCAATGCGGTTCATATCCGCGGAATTTCGAAACAGACAGCAGCCTTGATGTTTCAAGCAGGTTTCAAGACACTTCGCCTCGGGCTCGAGACGACCGCCTTTGAAAAAAGAGAAGAATTTGATGGAAAGGTAACTGCCGAAGAATTTAAAAGCGCTGTTTCCTGTCTGAAAGCGGCGGGTTTTGACAAAGGT
>JAHECI010000419.1 GCA_024641825.1 Desulfobacterales bacterium
CGCTACATGTTCCGGCGATACTTCCCCCCCACATCATACAATGCCTGGGTAATCTGTCCCAGGGTGCAGACCTTAACGGTCTCCATAAGTTCGGCAAAGATATTATCTCCGGACAGGACGGTTTTCTGGAGGCGCTCCAGCATTTTCGGGGCCTCTTTTTCATTCCGTTTCTTGAACTCGGCCAGTCGATTGAGTTGTGATTCCTTTTCAGCTTCGGTGGCCCTGGACAGTTCAACGCATTCAGACAACTGTTCCAGATCAGCGTCAGGATCCCGGAATGTATTGACACCGACGATGGGCAATTCGCCGGTATGTTTTAGATTTTCATAATAGATCGATTCCTCCTGAATCTTGCTTCGCTGGTAGCCGGTTTCCATAGCGCCGAGTACGCCGCCGCGTTCGGCAATCCTGTCGAATTCCAAAAGAACCGCTTCTTCCACCAGCCGCATCAGTTCCTCCACCACAAAGCTGCCCTGGTTCATATTTTCATTCTTGGCAAGACCCCACTCCCGGTTGATGATGAGTTGAATGGCCAGTGCACGCCGGACCGATTCGTTGCTGGGCGTCGTAATGGCTTCATCGAAGGCGTTGGTGTGGAGACTGTTGCAGTTGTCATAAATCGCACAGAGTGCCTGAAGGGTCGTCCGGATATCGTTAAACTGGATATCCTGACTGTGCAGGGAGCGGCCGGATGTCTGCACATGATATTTCATCATTTGGGACCGGGCCGACCCGCCGTATTTTTTTTGGATAGCGATGGACCAGATACGCCTCGCCACCCTTCCAATCACCGTATATTCCGGATCCATACCATTGGAAAAGAAAAAAGACAAATTGGGGGCAAAGCTGTCGATGGGCATGCCCCGGGACAGATAATATTCCACATAAGTAAAGCCGTTGGCCAGGGTGAGGGCCAGTTGCGTAATCGGATTGGCGCCGGCCTCGGCAATGTGGTATCCGGAAATGGAAACCGAATAGAAATTGCGAACATCATTTTTTATAAAATATTCCTGGATATCCCCCATCATTTTCAGGGCAAATTCTATGGAAAAGATACAGGTGTTTTGACCCTGGTCCTCTTTTAGAATGTCCGCCTGAACCGTACCGCGAACATTGGACAGGGTCTTGGAACGAATTTCGTTGTATTCTTTTTCCGTCGGCGCCCTTCCTTTGTCCCGGCGGAACGCCTCGATCTGCTGATCGATGGCCGTGTTTAAAAACATGGCAAGCATGATGGGTGCAGGGCCGTTGATGGTCATGGAAACCGATGTGCTGGGCGCGCAGAGATTAAAACCATCATATAAAACTTTGACATCGTCGAAGGTACATACACTGACGCCCGAAGTCCCAACTTTGCCGTAGATATCGGGTCTTCGATCCGGATCGTATCCGTATAACGTTACGGAATCAAACGCCGTGGACAGACGCTTGGCTGCGTAATTTTGAGACAACAGTTTGAATCTTCTGTTGGTCCTGGCAGGATCGCCTTCTCCTGCAAACATTCGGGTCGGATCTTCGTCCATCCGTTTTAGCGGAAAGACACCGGCGGTGAACGGAAACCGGCCGGGGACATTTTCTTCCCTTAACCAGGTGTAAATTTCTCCGGGATCTTTGAATTTGGGGAGAACGATCTTCGGAATCGGTGTACGCGACAGCGATTCAAGGTAAAGGGGAACCCTTATTTCACGGTTTCGCACACGGTAGACAAGTTCGTCTTGGGTATATGTTTCTTTAATCTCTTCCCAATCGTCAAGCAGACGGGTCGTCTCGGGGTACAGCCCGTCTTCGGCCTTAGCAATTTCCCCCTTGAGCCGATTTAAAACTTCTGATGCATCGCCGGTAAGGTTATCATTGCTCAGGATTTCTTCAGTCTCTTTGAGGTGCCAGACTTTCCGAACAGCATCTGCCTGCCCGTGTGTCTCCCGATGATAGCTTCTGACGGCATCCGCTATTTCAGCAAGATAACGGGTGCGTTCCGGAGGGATAATGATGGTTTTGGATGTCGAAATCCGCGTTTGGGTTCTCGGCAGATTCGAGTCAAAAACAATCCCTGTTTTTTCCCCCAGAGTATCCATAATCCCATGGTACAGGGCCGTAACCCCGTCATCGTTGAATTTTGAGGCAATGGTCCCGAAGACGGGCATTTCCTCGGGTGACTGGTCCCATGCCTTGCGGTTTCGCTGCACCTGTTTGCGGACGTCGCGGACCGCATCCTCACCGCCTCGCTTTTCATATTTGTTTATGACCACAAGATCTGCAAAATCGAGCATGTCTATCTTTTCGAGTTGGGTGGCGGCGCCGAATTCACTGGTCATCACATAGATCGACAAATCGACCAGGTCGATAATACCCGAATCTCCCTGCCCGATACCGGCCGTTTCTACAATCACCAGGTCAAAGCCTGCCGCCTTGACAACATCTATTGATTCAGCCAGGGCATGGGGAATTTCTGTATGTGATCGACGGGTTGCCAGACTTCGCATGTAAACCCTTGGATTCTCTATGGCATTCATCCGGATTCTGTCCCCAAGCAGGGCACCGCCGGTTTTGCGCCGGGAAGGATCGCTGCTGATAATTGCCAGTTTAATGTCCGTGAGGTCGTGGAGGATTCTCAGAATCAGCTCGTCCGTGAGGGACGATTTTCCGGCGCCACCGGTCCCGGTAATGCCGATAACCGGTATTTTTCGGTTACCGATTTTTTTAAAAATTTCGGTTCTGAGCTTGGCGAGATCTCCGTCTTCTTCTGCTTTGGCCAGTTCAACAGCGGTAATCAGGTTGGCAACCTTGTATCTGTCGTCCGGGAAAAGACCGGCAACGTTAAAATCCTTCCCCTGGGTCGTAGAAAAATCCATATGCTCGACCATATG
>JAHECI010000420.1 GCA_024641825.1 Desulfobacterales bacterium
CAGACATATTTCCGCTAAATATATTCCCTGAACAGTTCTTTTGAAGCTCCGGAAATTACAACCTTGTTCACCAGCATGCCTTCGTCTTTAATGCTCTCGATACCTGAATTCACGGCAGCTTTTACAGAACCCACATCCCCGCAAAGGAGCAGGAAGCCCTTCCCCCCGATGGCCATGGCAACATGCACCCTGAAAAGCGTGACATTGGCAGCTTTGACCGCGGCATCGGCCGCCTGTATGATCGAGGCCGAAGAAAATGTCTCAATTGCGCCTATCGCTTTTTGATAACTCTCCGGCAGGTCGACACATCCCGTCAACGCAGGAAAAACGCGTTTGTCCACATTGGGAATCAGCAACTGGTCCACGAGATACCCGGACGCCGCAAGCACTCCGGCGCTCATGGAAGCATTCACACTGGCCACCTTACCGCCAACCACAATTATATATTTGCCCGGACAAATCGTTCTTGCAATGAGGATCTTCACTTCGGAAGCTTTAAGCATGGTGTCCTGAACGTTGAAACCGGCTGCGATACTCGATAGTTCCAATATACCGATTGAAGCGGACATCTTTATTCCTTTTCCCTGTGTTTATGTTTCAATGACTATATAGCGTTCGGTAACCTCTGCCACGATTCCGTCCATGGGTGAATGAATTTCGGCCCCGAGGTTTTTGCCGACCGTACCGATTTTCTGGCGAGCCGTTACACCTTCGCCGATTTGCACCACCGGCTCGGCAGGTGCACCGATGTGCTGGGTGAGCATTATTTTCAATTGCTTGGGGCGATGTTTGAAATCCACTAGAGGCCCATGGTTTTTGAATCTGACAAGATCCAGCTTTGCCATCACTTTTTTAACCGGGGTTTTTCTGTAATCGATGAGCGGGTGGGGTTTATTGTAAGCTTCGCCTTTGTAAGCCACCTTGTCTTTCATCAGCGCTCGCTTGTTCATAATACAGGCCTGTGCCGGATAAAGATCTTCCGGGCATGATACGAGGCTGCAAAGATTACATTCACAGCAGAACAAGGTATGGGCCGCCAGGGCGCTGGCTTCAAAGGGGTCTGCGGAAAACAGCAGCGATCTCATGACCGTGTGAGGCTGAATCGGATGTCCCAGGAGGTTTCGCGGACACAGTTCCGTGCACATTGAACATTGATCGCACGCCGACTTTCCGATGGCGGTGACATCTTTTGCCGATTCAGCTGTTTTGAATCTGCGGATCAGTATGTGATCCCTGGGAAAAACAAGAAGGCCTCCGGTTGTTTTCGTGACCGCCTCATCCAGGCTATCCGCAAGGCACCCCATCATGGGGCCGCCGACGATCACCCCAAAATCAGTCGAATTCGGAACAGCGGCGTCGATAACTTCACGAAAAGATATGCCGATGGGCACTTCTACGGACATTGGATTTTTTACGTCGCCGCCGACGGTAATAAATTTCGTCGTTACCGGTTCCTCTTTCCCTATATTATATAGGGTCTCAACATTATGGATGAGCACGTTCTGTGTTCCGGGCAGCCTACCGGCCTCAACCACACGGCCCGTGGTTTCATAGGTGAGCAGGATTTCATCCCCCGCCGGATAATAATCGTTCAGTGGAAAAATTTCGATTTGAGCGTCGCAGCACGTTTTCAAATGCTGAAAAAGATTTTCGTATTTCCCTTTTATACCGATTATGCATCTTTTCGCACCCACAAGGCGGATGCACTCGTTTAATCCTTTTAGAAACACCTCGGTTTTATGTAATAAAATCTCTTTGTCTTTGTGAAGCAGCGGTTCGCATTCAGCCGCGTTTACGATAAAAATTTCAACCGGGCTGCTCAGTTTTACATATGACGGAAACCCGGCCCCGCCGGCCCCCACAATTCCAAACTCTTTAATTTCCGCTATGGAGATCATTTTCTATCCGTAATACCGTCGTTGTTTTACTTAAAAATTAAGCCGCCTCGATCCCATGTGTCCGATAACGACCCCATGTCGTGCACCGCAGATGGGAGAAAAACTGCCCGAGCCGCCTTTTTAGGATTCTCAGGGTTGACGGTTTCGTAAAAAGTCTGATTTTGCTCGATGTCGCTCACAAAAGACTTTTTACGAAACCGTCAGGGTTGATTTAAAACATGAAACAACTGGTCATCTATATAAAGATTTTCAACATCTGACAGAAAAGACTGAAAAATTTTCAGCAACTTATTGGCCGTAAAAATACCGATATACCCCAGCCAGATATTGCCAAACCATATGGGAATTACATAGAGATGGACTTTTTTTTCATTTAGATTAAAAACCCCTTCATAGAAACATTCCTCTGTTTGCTTCGTCTTGGCATGGATGTCGTTGAGAACCGACGGATCCACACTTTCCGCCCCAAAGTCTTTGGAGTAGACATAATCAGCATCCGTTATTTTTACGAAAGCATCCGTTACCGAAAAAAAGTTGAAGTTGAAGTAGTCACAGAACAAATCGACAACACGCTCGGCAAAGTTTTTCGGATCTCGAATCTTTTGATTTGCGATATCGTTTTTGATTTCATCGAAATAGAAACTGATTTTGGGCAGATCAAGCATCACCGAAAGGAAAGCCCCTCCAATGGTGCCTGCAAGGACGATGGCCATGAAACAAACGATCTGAACCTTGGTTGTGATGCCGAACACCTGGTTCAGGACAACCAAGAAAAGTATGCCCAAAGATGCAGCAGACAGGATGTAGAAGAACATGAGAATTTTTTTTCGCAATCCATAAAACATATCAAAGAAAAATCCTTTTTACACGTTTTCCCCGGATGTTCCTCCGAATCTTTCTTCCCGGCAAAATGCACCATGGGCAGGCCTTGGACGTACCCAAAAATACGGCGAT
>JAHECI010000421.1 GCA_024641825.1 Desulfobacterales bacterium
ACATAAAGGAATGTATACGGCTGTTCTTTTGCAATAATTTCATGAAGCCTGTGGGAGTATTCCACCTGTCGGTTATGGTTGTATTCCTGTCGTATTTTGATGATGAGGTCGTCGGCGTCTTTGTTTTTAAAATTGACGAAATTGAGCTGATAGGGATGTGTCTGGCTCGAATGCCATATCTGATACAGATCGGGTTCGATACCCATCTGCCACCCCAGAATCAAGGCATCAAAGTCGGCTTTGTTCACCCGTTCCTGTATAAAAACAGACCACTCCAAAAGATCGGTCCGGACATCGATGCCGATCTGTTTCCATGCATTCTGGGCAATGGCCAGTATGGCTTTTCGAAGATCGTTTCCGCTGTTGGTGATGAGGGTGAATTTAAACCGTTGGCCGTCTTTTTCAAGCCAGCCGTTCTTATTCCGTTGCCAACCGGCCGCCGCCAACAGCTTTAAAGCACCTTTGGGATCGTAGGGAAGCGGATGGATATGGTGGTCATAATAATCGGTCTGTTTGACAAAAGGACCCGTGATTTTTTCTCCCTGGCCATACAGCACGTATTCGATGATCTTGTCGACATCGATGGCCATTCCCAATGCCCTTCGTACACGGGGATCGTCAAAGGGTTTTCGTCTCATATTGTAACCGATATAGGTATAGCCGAAAGCAATGCCGGAAAAGCTTTGAAATTCAGCATCTTTTTCCAGGCGTTTCACCTGATGGGGTTGAACGCCATAGCTGTCGATGGTGCCGGCATAAAATTCCATTTCCTGGGTCAAAAGATCGGGAATAATCCGAAACACATACCGTCGATAATTCGGCGGCCCTTCCCAGTAGCCGTCAAAACGATCCAGGGCAATGTACTGGTCCGACTTCCACTCACGGAATTTGAACGGTCCGGATCCGACGGGGCGGCGGTTGAAGGCACTCTGGCGCATGGAAAAAGTTTTCGGGTCTTTTCCCAGACGCAGGGCTTCTTTTTCGAGTGCTTTTGAATTCAGCAGGTGTTCGGGGAGGATTCCCATGCCCCAGGTGCCAATGGCAGGAGAATAGAGCCGCTTGTATACGATTTTAACGGTCAGCGGGTCAACAACTTGAACCGTTTTGACCGGCTCGTAATCTGAAATGCGGGGCGAAAGATTTTTGGGATTCATGATGGCTTCATAGGTAAATTTGACATCATCGGCTTCGACCCGATGGCCGTCATGAAAAGTTACCCCGGGCCGCAGATGAAACAGCAGGATCGGATTGTGTTCCGTGGCCGGCAACAGTTCCTCGGCGTATGCCGCCAATTTTTCTTTGCCGTTCTGGGACGGCGAACTCAAGTAGTCTTTGCCGTGAAAGGATTCAAAATAATCTTTGCCCAGAAGGTGCGACAGGTTTTTAAAAAGATCCTGGTCGACGCCGTTGAGAACCAGTTTGATTCTGGCAGGTGCTGCAACGCGAATTTCTATCTGTTCCTGTGTGTCGGTCTTCGGATCTTTGAACGTCCGGGTCACCGAGAAGGTTCTGGGGGGAAGCACGGAAATTTCAGTGATGCGTTTTAGAGAATCTTTAAGCCCCGGATCTGTTACATGATCTGTTTTTTGGGCGTTTCTCACAAAGCCCGCCAGGGTTTGAGGATCTGCCTTGCCCAGGCCGGGTATGGATGCGGTTGGGTTGACATAAAAAAAAGCTTCTTCAAAAACCTTCCAGGATTTTGCCAGGCGTCCTCTAAAACGCAATTGCTCATCTCGGTCGATAAGACCTTCGAACACAAGCTCCTGGATGTTGCTGCTGGCGGAATCCGCTGTAAGAATGGGATTAAGGAGGCTGGCATCACCGATGGATCCGGCAATGTATTCAGCAAGACGCGCGGGATTTCCCCGGGTTTGCTGTTCGTAGGTCGGCACCCAGAAATACGACTGCAACAAGACCATAATGAGAAGGATGGGTGCGAAAATGAGGACGCGTCGAATGGTCATGATAACCGTCGTTTATTGTATGAATTCCGCCAATGGTTCGTTTGGGCTAACTAAATGTTTTTAAAGGACAATTATTATTAAAAAATAAACATAAGAGATTCAGGTTTTTGAGTCAAGTGAAAAGGCGTCGGCGGAAATAGAAAGAACCCGGCAAAGGGCAAACGCAATCGAAAACCAATAGAGAGAGCGCTCTACGACGGCGCATATCTCTGAGACCTTTGCAAAACGCCCCTTTTTGCCCAATTTCTGCGTCAGTCTCAAATTGTAATCCTCGAAATACATAATGTATGTCTGTGGTTAAAATCTTCGACTTCCTTGAACTTGAACAAAAATGAACATTTTCCAAAGGTCTCTCTCTTTCCAACCGACGGGAACTTGTGCTCGAGCACCCGTAAGCCCGAGCCGTGCCAGAGTTAAAAAGAACCATTGTCAAAAACATATCCCATGGATGTTTTAAATCATAATTTCATTCGGCTCGGTCTAACGCGTGCTAAAACCCTTCAAACAGCCCGTGGGTTTCCAAGAGAAAAACCCCGTCGCTTCGCTGTACCGAAATCAAATGGGTTAACCCTGGAACCCGGCGCCACTTCTCTCCACATTTTGAATATCAGAATCGTAAAGCGATGGCCCGGGGAGTTTTGGAGAAAAGAAAAAGCGGACAACCGGTTTCTATCCACCGTCGTCCGCTTTGTTTAATCGTGATGAAGGATGAACTCTCTATTTAGAAGGCGTTGCCGGAGATTTTTTCGCCGCCTGTTTTGCCTTCAGGGCCGCCATCTGTTGATCCACAGCTTTCATTTTTTGATGGATCAAATCGACTTTAAGGTCATCGATGTCCAGTCTTGCCGCTTCCGAAAGAAATCCTTTGGCTTGATT
>JAHECI010000422.1 GCA_024641825.1 Desulfobacterales bacterium
GATCTGGGAACAGACCGATGGAAAAGTGACCATGGTGGTGGCCACTCTGGGCACCAGCGGAACCCTCATGGGTCTTACCAGACGGATGAAAGAATATAATCCGGACATCCGAATCGTGGGTGTCGAACCGTATCTGGGGCATAAAATCCAGGGTCTCAAAAATATGAAAGAGGCCTATCGTCCGGAGATATTTGAAAAGAAACTTTTGGATGAAATCGTAAATATCGACGATGAAGACGCCTTTGAAATGACCCGGCGCCTGGCAAAAGAAGAAGGGATTTTCGTGGGGATGAGCAGCGGTGCCGCCATGGTCATCGCCCAAAAGAAAGCCGAAGAGCTGACCGACGGCATCATTGTGGTGATTTTACCGGACGGCGGAGAACGGTATCTCAGCACCACGCTTTTTGCGGTGCAGGAAAAGGTCAGCCTCAATCTCTTCAATACCATGAGCCGGAGCAAAGAGCCGTTCGAACCCATTTTGCCGGGCAAGGTCTCCATGTATTCCTGTGGACCCACAGCTAATGCAAGGCTGCATCTGGGACAATGCCGGCGTTTTATATTTTCGGATCTTTTGTGCCGCTATTTTGAATACCGAGGATATGATGTCACTCACATCATGAACATCACCGATCTGGATGACAAAACCATTGACGGGTCTGAAAATGCAGGCTTGGATTTAACGGAATTCACCGCCCGACATATCGAATCGTTCAAAGAAGATCTAAAAATTCTGAACATCAAGCCTGCCTCAAATTACCCCAAAGCCAGCGAACATATCCACGATATGGTGTCTTTGTCTGAAAAATTGGTGAAAAAAGGGTTTGCTTATGAAAAGTTGAGATCCTTGTATTTCGATATCTCCCGCTTTTCCGATTACGGTAGGCTGTCGGGGATTGATCTAGACAAAATCAAGCTGGGTGCCACCGTGGATCTGGATGAATATGAAAAGGACAATCCCAGAGATTTTACGTTGTTAAAACGATCCAAACTCTCAGAGCTCAAACGGGGAATTTTTACAAAGACCGATTGGGGAAACATTCGGCCCTCCTGGCATATTCAATGTACAGCCATGGCCATGAAATATCTTGGGGAAACCTATGATATTCATACCAGTAGCCGTGAACTGGTTTTCCCCCATCACGAAAACGAAATCGCCATTGCCGGTGCGGTGACCGGAAAACCCCTTGCCAGGTTTTGGATGCACTGCGACCGGGTTCTTGTTCACGGTAAAATAGTCGACGAACAGGGCGCCGGTGAAACGCTGTCCGACCTGACGGACATGGGTTACACTGGTCGGGAGATCAGATACTGGCTCATTTCCGGACATTATCGAAAACCGATCACGTTTTCCAAAGAGCGGCTCGAAGACGCAAAGCGCTCTCTAAAACGGCTCGATTCCTGTATCAACCTTCTCGTTCACATGAAGCCGGGCGGATCGCCCTACCCTGAACTGGATCAGCTGCTGTACGACATCAAGCAGGGATTTATCAATGCCATGGATGACGATCTGAACATTTCGGCAGCCATGGCTTCCATATTTAAAAATGTCAAAAAGGTGAACATTCTGATTCTGGAAAACAGATTGGATGCCAACGATGCGTCGAAAATTTTAGATGCGTTTCGCAATTTGGATGCTGTGCTGAAAATTTTTCATTTTGAAGATGCGGTTGATGATTCTGACGTGCAGCGGCTCATCAAGGAAAGAGAACTGGCCAGGCTTGAAAAAAATTGGGGACTGGCCGATAAAATCCGTGATCAGCTCGAAGCACGGGGGATCATCATTAAAGACCAAAAAATAAATTAATGAATTTACGAACTACAGAGACCTTTTAAAAATGTTCAATTTTTTTCAAGACCAAGGCAGGCGAAAATTTCAACCACAGACATACATTAAGTATTTCGAGGATTAAAATTTGAGCCTAACGCCGAGATTGGACAAAAAGGGGCGTTTTTCAAAGGTCTCTACAAAAGAGGAGCCATGAACCCAATATACTTCCCGTTTACCTATATCCCCAAATCCGCAGGCAAAGCACTGTCCGCCTGTTTTCGCCAGACAGCGGTGTATCAGATCTCCGGCACAAAAATACCGGAAGACATGCGAGAACTGTATCGAAACGGTATTCTTGACATACGCATCCCTTTAGAAGTTAACGGCGAATTTCTCGACAAAATTCTCAAAGACTATCGCGCCTGGGTCAATATCCACCAGGGAACCGAAACCGCTTTTTTAGCGTCCATGGCCAATAAAATTCCTTTTTTTGATGAAAGCGCTTCTTCCCAGATCAGATCGGATCTTAAAAAAATCGGAAAGCAAATCCCGCCTGAAGAAAAACCCGATCCCCTGTTCAATGCCAAACTATTTCTTCACATGGCACAGGAATTCGATCTTCAAAAGAAAGAATTGGACCAGGATCTAATGGACATTGACGCCATGGAAGACGATTTCATGAAAAACCTCAAATGGGAAGATGACGACGATCATGCCCGGGCTGTCGCCCGAAGACAATGGGACAAAGACGATCCAGGCCACTTCATGACAACAGAGAGGATAAATGCCTGGGGATCTATTATGTTGCAAGACCCACGGGCCCCCGGGCTGTTCATCACCACCAGCCGGGCCGTGCTCGAACACCTCATCGACATTGTGCCTGAATTGGTAGAGGTGATCTGTTTGGATGCCATACCCATAGGTTTGGATGAAGATGAAGCGATTTCAAATTGGCAGGACAGCCTCATGGAATCCCTTGAAACCCTGGCCACCGGGAATTGGCCTGTGCCAATGGATGATATGACAAATCCCCCTGAAATCCCCAGAAATGAAGAAAAGGTTTCTTTAACG
>JAHECI010000423.1 GCA_024641825.1 Desulfobacterales bacterium
GGGTGTATCTGCCGATAATCTTTTTCCCTTTAAACTGGGGGGAGAATAGAGAGAGGTCGATGGTGGTAAGGTCGTCGGGACGGGCGTAAATTGGAAAGGGATATTCGGGGCCCGGTTCAAGACTGCCTTTTAGAATCGGTTCGTAATATCCGGTAAAAAGAACTTCCCCCGGGGTGTCGCCGCCCACGGATCGGTAGACCCGATAGTTTGTTTGGATGTATTCTTTCAGTTCCTGATGGGAGGGTGTTGCTTGGATAAAATGGAGAAAATGCTCCAGGGATCGGATCATGTGGGATGTTTCATAGACATCTTGTCCAAACCTGAAGGTTCGGGTGGACGGCACCCGACGGAGATATGAAATGCTCCCCAGAATACCCTCGGCCAAACGGTCATAGGCCAGATCGTCTAAAAAATCGGGGTATTCCGAAGGGGCGAGTTTCGTGAGTCCGGTGTCTTTGACTTCGGGGGGTTTTTTTCTGAACAGGGCACATCCTGTCAGAAGCAAAGAAAGTAACCCCACAACGCACATCATTGAAATGTATCTATTCATCGATTCGTGTTTCATTTATCTATGGGTGGTCAGCCGGTTCAGGATGAAAAAAAGAATCCCCGTTAAAAACAGCAACAGATATAAGGGCATGGTGACAATAAATTGAATGACGGTGTGAAGGGTTCCCCGGGATATCCCGTCAAGCCAGGTTAAATGGCCTTCGTCGAGAAAATCCATAAGGGTCAAACTCTTCCAGACCATTTTATCTTCCATTTTCATGAACGTTGCGATGGCTTGAAACCCGAGAATCAGCCCGCTAAAGAGCCAAGCAACCAGGCCGGCAACGGTAAATTTTGACATGAACTTTTCCTCCGAAAAGGGTCCTCTTTAACTTTTGCATCTATGTGCCTTTCCGTGAAAACACGCCGCTCTTGCCGCCTGATTTTTCAAGAAGGCAGATGTCGGAAATTATCATTTCACGGTCATGGGATTTGCACATATCGTAGATGGTGAGACCGGCCGTGGACACGGCAGTCAACGCTTCCATTTCAACCCCGGTTGGATCGACGGTGCGAACCGCTGCCTCGATTCTAATGGTGCTTTTGGCGGGATTCGGAAAAAAGTCGACGGCGACATGGGTGATGTTCAGGGGATGACACATGGGGATCAGTTCCGAGGTCTTTTTTGCGCCCATGATACCGGCGATTCGTGCGGTTTCGAGGACATTCCCCTTTTTAACCGTCTGGTCCATAATCTTTTGGAAAGTGGCCGGATTCATGGAGACCGTCCCCTGGGCCACGGCCGTGCGCCGGGTCGGTTTTTTTTCCGTGACATCTACCATCCGGACATGGCCTTGTTCGTCGATGTGGGTGAATTCAGGCATAAAAAACCTCATTTGGGCAATTTGGGTTGTTCGAGGAGAATATATTTTTTTAACTTATAAAAAAAACTCTGTTTTGCTGGTAACGGTGGTTTTAATGGCATTGAGTGTGTCATTCAAAACGGTGATCACCGTTTCGCGAATGTCTCCGGCAACCACCAGGAGCATGACGTCGTCCCCGACGGCCAACTGCCTGTTTTCAGCAATTTCAACAAGTATTTCAACGATTCCGGGGATCTGCTTATAGGTGTCGACCACCTGCTCCAGTTTGCTGTTATCGACGGAAATGGTCAGGCCCGATACCGGCCGGCCGTCCCGTGATGTGCCCCGGACAACGCCGTTATGGCAGAGGATCATTCCCGCCGCGTGATAATCCGGGTGCTTCTTGATTTTATCGACCATGCCGGCAAGATTCACGGTGTTACCTCGGTTGGACCTGTTGCGATATTATTGGCCTTGGCCAAATCGTCCGGTGTGTTAATGTTATAAAAAGAGCGTAAATCCGGATCAGATTTTCGCAGAATATCTTCAGAAATTCTTTTAACCCGAACCTTTTGAAACACCTGTTGAATTTTGAGCTTATTTTCAGCAAGCTGGGCTTCGAGGGGTTTGAAACACCTTTTGGAATATACGGCACACAACGGCTCGAAGCCTTTGGACGTTTCAGGAATAACGATGTCAATGCGCGGTTCTATCGCGCCCACAAGGGTTTCAACCAATTCTTTTTTGAGAAAAGGGATGTCGCAGGCCGCGAAAAATGCATAGGGAGTGCTCGTATAAAAAAGACCCGTGTGTATCCCTGTCAAGGAACTCCGGACGGGGAAAATATCTGTAACAATATTAACATTCCATTGGAGATATTGGGGCGGGTCGTTGGTCACCAAAATGATTTCATGGAAAAGATCCCTAAAGACGTCATGGATATGATCGAGGATCTTTTTCCCCCCCACTCGGACCAATGCCTTGTTGGTTCCGAAAAAACGTGAATTTTGTCCACCGGCCAATATCACGCCGGTACAGTGGTTTTTCATATTAAAAAACCTTTGTTGGGTACCTTCTGAAGCGGTCCCGTCTGTTTTCATTGTCATCAAATCCGGCAAAGACGCTCGTATCTGGTACAATAGGAAAAATATCGCGCAAAATCAAGCCATTTCAATGGGCTCGCCACATCTGCTGCAATGGAATATCATGAAGGAAACTCAAAGATGGTAGATTCCACCCAAGGGACGGCGGCAAGGAGCGCAGTGATTGAGGGGTCGATGGATTTTGGAGACAGCCCCATATTAATCTTGATATTGACCGGGCAATGTGGATAGTATGTTGCGGATTAGAACTAACGTTTGACCCCGGAATCCGCCGGTCCTGTTCACGGGGCAGGGGCGGGTGCCGGTAAAAAAGGCGGTTTTCGTTCAGGCGATCCGTAACATCAATGGAGATAAGATGGGTATCAAAAG
>JAHECI010000424.1 GCA_024641825.1 Desulfobacterales bacterium
CCCTGAGGTCTCCCGATGCCAAAGAGGTGATACTCATGGGAGATTTCAACCAGTGGAATCCAAAAGTCCATCCCATGAAAAAAACAAAAACGGGGTGTGGGAAAAGGTGACCTTCCTCTTTCCCGGAACATATGAATATCGTTTTATGGTAGATGGGCAATGGAAAAATGATCCCAACAACAATCAAACGCGCACCAACCAATTCGGCACGAAAAATAATTTTATGGTCGTTCCGTCAACATAAGCGCGCTGCCCTTGATGATTCAACGGTTAAAACGGCGATTCCGATGGCTCTCCAGATAGATCTTAAATGATTCCTTTTAGGCCGAACAAACAAGGGCCGCTTTTAAATTCAGATTGTTCATCCACTTAACCAACAATCTATCACCCGAAAGCATCATGACTTCTCTCTGTTGTGGAAAGGAATTGACCAAATGGACCCTGAAACAGTTGAGTTTCCAAATCTACCTGAACGCTTGAGCGGACTTGGAGAACTGGCTGAGAATCTCTGGTGGGGCTGGCATCCTGCAGCAAGAATGCTCTTTAAAATGCTTAACCGGCAGGCATGGAAAGAGAGCGGGCACAACCCCGACAAGATGCTCAGAGAGTTGCCGGCTGAAATTTTGGCGTCTGCCGCTGCCAACAACGATTACTTGCGATATTATGACGTGGTACTATCCAAGTTTCACCGGTATCTCTCGGACAAATCGTGTCGATTTTTGAACAATTTTCCTAGTGCGCCGAACACCTATGCCGTCGCCTATTTTAGCGCCGAATACGGACTTCATCGTTCCTTGCCGTTTTATGCCGGCGGTCTGGGATTTCTGGCCGGAGATCACATCAAGGAATGCAGTGATCTGGGTGTTCCTCTGGTGGCCGTCGGTTTCATGTATCCACAAGGGTATCTTCATCAACACATTCGCGAAGACGGCTGGCAGGAAAATATTCATGAACCCATTAACAGGGAAGCCGCACCGATTTCCAGAGTGTTTGACAATGAGGGACGGCAGCTTGTGGTTCGGGTTCCTTTCATCGAGCCGGCGATCCATGTGGGCGTTTGGAAAGTCAACGTTGGACGAATATCTCTGTATCTTTTGGATACGGATATCGAGAAAAATGATCCCTGGAACCGCGGCATATCGGCCCGTCTTTACATCGGGGACATCGAGCAGCGACTGCGCCAGGAAATCGTTCTTGGTATCGGCGGCACCGAAGTTTTGGAAATTTTGGGAATCAAACATGACTTGATGCATCTTAACGAAGGGCATGCCGCCTTCGCGATTCTGGAACGCATCCGGGACCGGATTCAGGAAGGGATGCCTTATCCCCAGGCCATTGAACAGGTAAGAAACACCACTATTTTTACCACGCATACACCGGTCCCGGCCGGTCATGATGTTATCCCGTTTTACTTGATCGAAAAATATTTTCATGCTTACTGGCCGGCTCTGAACTTAGATCGCAACGCCTTTCTTCAACTGGGAATCCACCCTGAACAACCCCATGCAGGATTTAACCTGACAGCCTTTGCCCTCAGAATGTCGGCATATCGCAACGGCGTCAGCAAACGGCATGGAGAAGTGTCCAGGAAAATGTGGCAAAGTCTATGGCCGGACACATCTGAATCAGAGGTTCCTGTAAATCATGTTACCAACGGGGTCCATGTCCCCACCTGGATTGAACCCCGGATGCAGCGACTTTTCGATACCCATTTGGGCCCTGAATGGATGGCCGATCATGACAATCCCCTTGTCTGGGAACTGATAGATAAAATTCCGGATGAAGCGCTGTGGAGAACCCATTACTGGTTAAAAATCAAACTCATCGATACCGTCCGGGAGCGATCACGCCTTCGCTGGGCCGGCGATGGCGTCAGCCCGTCCATCGTGATTACCGGTGGAACACTGCTCGATCCGTCGGTGTTAACCCTGGGCTTCGCACGTCGTTTCGCCACCTACAAAAGGGCTGACCTGCTTTTTTATGATATGGAGCGCCTGAAAAAACTTCTCAACGACCGCTGGCGGCCCATCCAGATCATCTTTGCCGGCAAAGCACATCCCGCCGACGATCCCGGAAAGCAGATCATTCAAAGGGTATTTAATGCCGCCCGTAATCCGGAAACCGGAGGACGCATCGCCTTTGTGGAAGACTACGGGGAACAACTGGCGCAATACATGGTTCACGGCGTGGATGTATGGCTGAACAATCCGCTGCCTCCCATGGAAGCCAGTGGAACCAGCGGCATGAAAGCAGCCTTGAACGGCGTGCCCCAGCTAAGCATAATGGACGGCTGGTGGATAGAGGGCTTTAACGGTAAAAACGGCTGGGCATTTGGTCACAAAGAAGTCGACGGTAACCGGGATGCTGCGGATGCCGCCGAACTCTACCGCATCCTTGAAGAAGATTTGATTCCAATATACTATAACGTATCGGATGAAGGCGTTCCTCAAAACTGGGTTAATGTCATGAAAAATGCCATTAAGAGTAATGCTGCAAAATTCTCGGCCCGGCGAATGGTCAAGGAATACATCGAGAAATTTTATGCCAAAGGCCTTGAAAGCCTCTTTGTTCATCAGAATGAAGGCTAACCCGACAAGCAAGGAGAATCGAAAATGAAAAACAATTCTGTTTTTCTGGCGCATGTGTTGATTCTGAGTATGATTTGGGGGGTAACGGCTTATGCCGGAGAAACGCCAAAACCTTTCGGTCTTACCATCGGAAAAACAACTTACGCTCAAGCCATTGAAACGCTTCAACAACGAAAATGGCAATATCAGGAATACGAAAAAAAAGAGCTGAAACTGATCGATAAA
>JAHECI010000091.1:0-8271 GCA_024641825.1 Desulfobacterales bacterium
CGTGCGGTCATGTTGAAATCCGGCAAAGATGCCTTGATGGTTGCCCTCAAACTGGAGGTCACGTTTCGACGTCCCACCCCGACCAACACGCCACTGACGGTTGTCGGCTGGGTGATCAAACAGAGTTCGAGCCGGGCACAGGTTGCCGGGGAGATCCGTCTTCCTGACGGAACCCTCACCGCCGAATGCAAAGCCATCGTCGTTCGCCCGCCCCAGGAAATTCTTGACAAATGGGAAGCGGAGAAACCGTACTGGAAAGTATACGATGATCGATAAATATTCATTTGGAAATATCGTTGTCAATGGAACCCCCTACAACGACGATATTAAAATCATTCAAGGCACCGTGGTTTCCACCTGGTGGAGAAATCGTGGCCATCGGGTGGAACTTGATGATATCAAAGATATTATTGAGGCCAAACCCGGTGTTTTGGTGTTGGGTAAAGGCCAGTTCGGTTTGATGAAATCGACCCGTTCCTTAAGGGAATTTCTTCAAAAAAATGATATTGATTTGATAGAAGAGAAGACATCCAAAGCCATAACGATCTTCAACCGGCTCTTTAAAGAAGGTAAAAATGTTTGTGCAGGATTCCATTTGTCCTGCTAATGCAAGTTCAATAAGGAGGTTTTGAATGCAGATTCTGGTTCTTTATTTTTCAAAAGGTGGAAATACAAAAAAGCTGGCAGAGGCGATTGTAAACGGCGTTGAGAGTGTCCAGGGCGTCAGGGGGGTTTTAAAACATACCGATGACGTAACCAAGGAAGATTTTGTTGCCTCGGGCGGCGTCATTGCCGGATCTCCCGTCTATTTTGGACTAATGGCCGCCCAGCTTAAAAAGATATTCGACGAATTTGTGGGGGTCCGCAAAAAAATGGAAGGCAAGATTGGGGCCGCCTTTGCAACTTCCGCAGATCCGTCGGGCGGTAAGGAGACCACCATGATGTCCATTATCCAGGTCATGTTGATTTACGGCATGGTGATTGTCGGCGATCCCATGTCAGCCACCGGGCATTTCGGAACGTCCTGCGTGGGATCACCGGACAGCGGCACCCTGGAAAACGGGATGAAACTGGGTCAAAGAGTTGCAGAATTGGCCAAAAAATTAAATGGTTAGACTTATATTTGCTAAAAAATACATTTATCCATATTCCCGGCATCGGGATCCAAACAGAACAACGATTGTGGGCGTCCGGAATTCAAAGCTGGGATGACGCTACAGAGGATCGAACAGGGGGCCTATCCCCCAAAAAACGGCAGACGGTGATCGAGCACCTCCGGGCATCAAACAAACAGTTTGATGAAATTAACCCGAACTATTTTTTCGAGTTAAGCCCCGCCAGCCACCACTGGCGTTTTTTCCCCGAATTCAGAGATGCCACCGTTTATCTGGATATCGAGACAACGGGACTGAGCCGGTATACCGAAACCATCACCACCATTGCCCTTTATGATGGCGCATCGATTTTCTATTATGTCAAAGGTCGCAATCTGGATGACTTCCCGGAAGATATCGGGAAATATAAGGTCATTGTCACCTATAACGGCAAGAGCTTCGATCTCCCGTTTATCGAGAGATATTTTGGAATCCAGCTGAACCAGGCACATATCGATTTAAGATATCCGCTCGCAAGCCTGGGGTATACGGGGGGACTGAAAGGCTGCGAAACCCGGTTGGGGTTTCATCGGGGAGATTTGGCCGATATTGACGGATATTTTGCCGTCCTGCTCTGGCAGGATTACCGAAAAAACAGGAACGAAAAGGCTTTAGAGACCCTTCTGGCCTATAACATTCAAGATGTCCTGACCCTGGAGATTCTGATGGTTATTGCGTACAACCTGAAAATAGCGGACACGCCTTTTTATCTAAACAGGCTGCAGGAGCCGGTGTTGCCGGAAACACCGTTCGATGTGGATATAAACACGGTGGCGCGGATCAGGTCCGAACAAAATTATTTTGCTCTCCTCTAACCCAAATCCCTATTCAGGGTTAACGCATTTGATTTCGGCACAGCGAAGCGACGGCGTGTTTCTCTTGGAAACCGACGGGCTGTTTGAAGGGCTTTAGCACGCGTTAGACCGAGCCGAATGAAATTATGATGTAAAACATCCATCGGATATATTTTTGACGAAATTTTCTTTATAACTTTAGAACGGCTCGGGCTTACGGGTGCTTAAGCACAAGTTTCAGTCGGTTGGAAAGAGATATGCGCCGTCGTGGAGCGTTCTCTCTCTATTGGGATTCAAATGCCTTTGCCCCAAATCCCCATTTTTTCCACCTTGACACCCTCTTTGGATTTACTTATATTTTTCAATTTGGTCTAAAATTTAAAAACCTTTTGTATAGGACCCATGGCCATGGCCCTTAAAAACACACAGGAATTTATCAAAAAACTCGAATCCCAAGGCGAACTCAAAAGGATTTCAGCAGAAGTCGATCCGGTTTTGGAAGTGACGGAAATCACAGACCGGATGAGTAAAACCAACGGTCCCGCCTTGCTTTTTGAAAACGTCAAAGGTTCCTCATTTCCGGTGATGATCAATGCCTTCGGCAGCTTTCGGCGGATGGAAATGGCGTTGGGGTGCGATTCCTTCGACACTATCGGTCGCCGGATCGAATCCCTCATCAAAATCAAACCCCCGGGAAGTTTAACGCAAAAAATACGGATGTTTTTCGACTTGAAAGAGCTGGCGGGCATCACTCCTAAAAAAGTGAAACATGCACCGTGTCAGCAGCAGGTTTATGGCCCGGACGGCCCATTGCTGGATATGCTCCCCATTCTCACCTGCTGGCCCCACGACGGCGGTCCGTTTATCACCCTTCCGATTGTCATTACAAAGGACCCTGAAAGCAGCACCCAGAATGCCGGCATGTATCGCATGCACAAATATGATAATGCCACCACCGGTATGCACTGGCAGTACAATAAAGACGGCAGCCGCCATTTTGACAAATACAAATCCCGGGGCGAGCGTATGGAAGTGGCGGTGGCCCTGGGCGGCCCCCCCTTGGTGACCTATGCTGCAACCGCACCCCTGCCGCCGGATATCGATGAATTCCTTCTTGCAGGTTTTATCGGGTCACGCCCCATTGAAATCACCCGGGGAAAAACGGTGGACCTCTTTGTCCCCGCAGAATCCGACTTTATTATTGAAGGGTACGTAGATCCTGATGAGGATCGGGTTGAAGGTCCCTTCGGAGATCATACGGGATTTTACTCGCCTGCCGATCTGTATCCGGTATTTCATGTAACCTGTATCACCTGCAGAAATGACGCTGTTTATCCTTCGACGGTTGTGGGGAAGCCGCCCATGGAAGACTGTTATATGGCAAAGGCAACGGAAAGAATCTTTCTGCCGGTTTTAAAGATGCTCGTTCCGGAAATCGTCGATATGGAGCTCCCCATGGAAGGCGTGTTTCATAACTGCGCCCTGATATCCATCGACAAGAAGTTTCCCGGCCAGGCAAAAAAAGTCATCCATGCACTCTGGGGTCTCGGACAGATGGCCTCCACGAAATATATTGCCGTATTCGATAAAGATATGGATCTTCGGGATTCGAGTACACTGGTCTGGAAGCTCCTTAATAACGTGGATCCCAAAAGAGATCTGCTGATATCCGAAGGGCCCCTGGATGCTCTGGACCATTCTGCGGCCTACCCGAATTTTGGCGGGAAAATGGGCATAGACGCCACAAGAAAAACCCGGGAAGAAGGTATGGGTCGGGAATGGCCTGAAGAAATCAAAATGTCTGAAGAAATCATGGAAAAAGTCAGTGCCCGGTGGAAGGAATATGGATTTTAAGAAATTCTCCGAGCTCATTATGATCGAGCAGACCTTTTTTGCCTTTCCCTTTGCATTGTTGGGGGTGCTGTTTGCCGGTGGCGGAACCGTTAAGACCTGGTTCTGGGTCATCGTCGCTCTGGCGGCAGCCAGAACCGCCGGCATGTCATTCAACCGAGTTATCGATGCAAAAATCGATGGGAAAAATCCCCGCACCCGTGACCGGTTGGTCCCCAAAGGGGCGGTTGGGCCTTCGGTGGTATGGATGACGGCGGTCATATCCTCGGTGATGCTTGTGGGGGCTTCATTCATGCTCAACAGTCTCTGTTTTTATCTGTCTTTTCCAGCGGTTTTAATGCTGTTTACCTACTCATATTTTAAACGCTTCAGCGCTTCGTCTCATTTTTATCTCGGCCTGGTTGAAGCCGCCGCCCCCATCGGCGGATATATTGCCGTCACCGGGGAATTTGGGCGTGTTCCTTTGGTTCTGGGGCTGGTTATCTTGACCTGGATTGCCGGGCTCGACATCGTATACGCCATACAGGACATCGATTTTGATGTTAAAGAAGATCTGCACTCCATACCGGTCCGCCTGGGGAGGGAAAAGGCCCTCGTCATCTCCGCGACCTGCTATATCGGCTCCATTGGCGCAATGATATATGCAGGTCTTCTGACACATAAGAATGTTCCCTACTGGACTGCGGTAGTATTGGTTGGAATCATATTTATTTACCAACAGAAACTTGCCCGGCGTAAAAACATCGCTTTGGCGGTAAAGAATTTTTTTAACGTCAACATGTTTATATCCCCGATACTCTTTTTCGGAACCCTCACGGATGTTTTGCTCGGACAAATTTAATCACCATCGAACAGAGGACTAAGGTAAGGCAGAACACAATGATCGTTGTCGGAATTTCAGGGGCCAGCGGCCCCATCATGGGCATTCGTTTGATTGAAGAACTCCTCAATTCAAACGAACGAGTGGCAGCCATCGTTTCACCGGCTGCCGGGCAGATTATTGAATACGAAATGCTCCACGAAAAGGAACCCTTTACCTCCTTGAAAGAATTGCTTTTAAAACGGGGTTTTTCGGACAACCATCATCTTTTGAGCGAATTTAAAAACCATGATTTCTTTGCCCCGGTGGCCAGCGGATCTGCAAAATTTGAAGCGATGGTTGTCATGCCCTGCTCCATGAAAACACTGTCCGCCATTGTCCATGGATATGCCGATTCACTGATTACCAGAGCCTGCGACGTGGCATTAAAAGAACGGCGCAGATGCATCATCGTGCCCAGAGAAACACCGCTGAGTGTTGTTCATACCGAAAATTTGCACAAGGCCGCCCTGGCAGGAATCGAGATCGTGCCGCCGGTTCCCGGGTTTTACACCCGGCCTGAATCCCTGGATGACGTGATCAACTTTGTTGTGGGAAAGGTGCTGAACCTTTTGAACAGAAGACACGACCTGTTTGAAAGCTGGGGGAAAAGCGAAATATAACGTGGAATTCCTGGATACAATACAGAACAAAACACTCCGCAGCATTGCCGAAAAAGTGTGCAACAAAGTGCCTGTCAGTAAAGAAGATGCCCTTTACATGCTCACCACCGGCGACATCCTCGACCTCGGTGCCATTGCCCATCATATCCGGACGAGATTGCACGGAGACATTGCATTCTATGGTGTAAACATGAATCTCAATTACACCAATATATGCGAGCTGCGGTGCCCCTTGTGCGCCTTTTCCTGTGATGAAAACGACGAAAACGCGTTTCTGCTGTCTCTTGACGAAATTGACCGGCGGATACGAAAGGCCGTTTTGATGGGAATCGATGAAGTTCACATCGTGGGCGGACTCCATCCGGATCTGGGTATCGATTATTTCGAACAGATGTTACGACGCATAAAAAAGATAAAACCGGATATTCACATTGTCGGTTTTACGGCGGTTGAGTATGATTATTTTGCGAAAAAAAACAAAATCCCCCTTGAAGAAGTGTTCAAACGGCTGATGGATGCCGGCGTCGAAGCACTCCCCGGGGGCGGTGCTGAAATTTTTTCGCCCCGGGTCCGCGATATTATCGCACCCAAGAAAATATCCGGGTCAAAATGGCTGTCCGTTATGCGAACTGCGCACAAAATGGGTCTTAAAACCAATGCCACCCTGCTGTATAACCATCTCGAGACCCCGGAAGATATTGTGGATCACCTTTTACAGATCCGTAATCTCCAGGACGAAACAGGGGGATTCAAAACCTTTGTGCCGCTGCAGTTTCACGGAGAAAACACAAAAATAGATGCGCGTCGATCGACCACCGGCTACGATGACATCCGACTCTATGCTGCCAGCAGGATTTTTCTTCACAATGTGCCCCATCTAAAGGCATTGTGGATGTATCTGGGGGAAAAAATGGCTCAGGTACTTCTCCGGTTCGGCGTTGATGATATCGGCGCAACCTATCACAATGAAAAAGTGGTTCATGCCGCCGGTGCACAGACCCCCGATTTTGGATCCGAACCGTTTTTAAAAAGACTCATTTATGAAGCCCGACTCATACCCCAACGGACCACCGCCAGTTACCCCGATGTATCGGCCACCGTGAAAGAGGAATGTGTATGAGGCTCGGATATATCGACTATCTTAACTGCTATCCCTTTTATTACCGGATGTTTGAAAAAAAACCTGTCCCGGGAATCCGCATCTATCCGGGGTATCCGTGCATGCTCAATAAAATGATGGCGGACCGGCAGCTCGACATGAGCCCCATTTCCGCTGCCACCTGCGCGGAAATTTCCGATCATGTGGCCCTCCTTCCCCAATTCTGCTTGAGTTCGGTGGGATATGTGGGATCGGTGATCCTTGTGAGCAAAATTCCCATCGAAGAATTGAATCACAAGAACGTGGGGATTACCAGCGCATCTCATACGTCGGCGGTGCTGTTGAAAATTCTTCTTAAAACTTATTACAATATAGAGCCCGTTTACATTCCCACCCATCCGAGGCCAAGGCTTAAAGATATGGATGCGGCGCTGGTTATCGGCAACGATGCCATGGCAATATCCGCTGAACCGGTGTCCTATATGTATGATCTCGGCGACCTGTGGCTTCGCAAGACCGGCTTCCCTGTGGTATTTGCCGTGTTTGTGGTCAGAGAGAGCATCGTCGAAAAATACGCGTCGGAAATCGGCGCAGTGGTGTCTTCATATCACGGCTCTTTGGGCCACCTCGAAACGGATAAAGCCCAGGTCGTTTCAAAGGCAAGCGCAAAATATCCGGATATTATTTACGACATAAACGGCTACTTTGATCTGTTGCAGTTTAAGTTCAACGCGAATTTGAAAGATGCCTTGATGTTTTACTATTCAAGGGCAGGCGACATGGGGCTGATAAAAAAGGTGAAAGAATTAAGGTATTTGTCTTTTGAATAGAAATAAAGAACATGATTCAAAACAGCGATCTTTATCATAAGATATACGGGGGGTACAGAATCACCGCCAAAGAAGCTCTGGATCTATTTTCCTGGGACATCATCGATCTGGGAAAAGCCGGTGATATGAGAAGAAAATTGGCATTCCCCAAAGAAGCGGTGGGATTCATCGTCGATCGGATTGTGAACTTTACCAATATTTGTGAGGCAGCCTGTGCTTTCTGCGCATTTCATTCCCGGGCAAATCCCGGTGAATCTTATGAACTGACCATCGATGAAATTTTCCGGAAGGTCGAAGAACTGGTTGCGGTGGGAGGAACCCAGGTGATGCTTCAGGGCGGACTTCACCCCGATTACACACTGGAAACATACATCCATATGGTGACGTCCGTTAAAAAACGTTTCCCGGATATCTACCTACACTCCTTTTCTCCCGCGGAAATTATCCATATTTCACGCAAGAACTCGCTGCCCACAGTCGATGTCGTAAAAGCATTGAAAGCTGCCGGCCTCGACTCCATACCGGGGGCATCCGATCTTTTGGTCGACAGAATCCGCGCCAAGGTGAGTCCGAAAAAAATCACCGTGGATGAATGGATAGCGGTCATACACGCCATATCCCAAAATGAAATGACGTCATCTGCCACCATGACCTACGGCATGGGAGAGACCCTCGAAGAGAAGATTGAGCACCTCGGGGTCATCCGGGATGTTCAGGACCGGACCGGCGTTTTGCAGGCGTTTATTCCCTGGTCTTTTTCACCGGCAAGGACGCGCATGGCGAATCTCCTCCCGGCAACGGGTATGGATTATCTTAAAATCGTGGCCATCGCGAGGATATTCCTTGACAATATCACCCATATTCAGGCGGGATGGCTGACCGAGGGTTTGAAGCTTGCGCAGATCGCCCTGACCATGGGGGCCAACGACATGGGCGGCGTGCTCATGGAAGAGGTTGTGGTGAAGGCAACAGGGATCACCAACCAGACCCACCAAAAGGAGCTGGTCCATATCATTAAAAATGCCGGAAAGATTCCGGTTCAAAGGGATTCTCAATATCGG
>JAHECI010000091.1:8371-10404 GCA_024641825.1 Desulfobacterales bacterium
CCTCTGCCGATTTTGAAAGAAATATTATGATACCACTCGATATCGGGTTTTCAACGTGCCCCAATGACACCTTTGTCTTTCATGCAATGCTTCACCATTGCATCGATACGGGGAAATTGCGTTTTATTCCCCATATGCACGATGTGGAGGATCTCAATAAAAAAGCTTTTTCTAAAACATTTCATGTTTCAAAGCTCTCTTTTTATGCCTATCTTAAACTGAGACAAAACTACGAAATCCTCGATGCAGGCTCGGCGCTGGGGTATGGATGCGGGCCGCTTCTGGTGGGAAGGTCGGCGGATATATCCTTGTCCGAAGCAAAAATCGCCGTACCCGGGGAATATACAACCGCGTATCTTTTGTTAAAACTGTGGCGTCCTGAAATCCGAAACATCCAAATTACCCGGTTTGACAACATCCTTGAAAACGTACAAATGGGAAAATACGATGCCGGGCTGATCATTCACGAGGGCCGGTTCATCTATCCGGAATATGACTGTGTCGAGATCATCGATCTCGGCAAGTGGTGGGAAGGTGAAACAGGGCTTCCGATCCCTTTGGGTTGTATCGCTGTCAGAAGAGATTCTCCAGCCATCGATCTGAAAAATGATATTGAATCCGTGCTTCGGAATTCGGTGCAATATGCTTTGGAAAACAGACACGCGTCCAGGGAATTTGTAAAATTGCATGCCCAGGAAATAAATGACGCCGTCATTGACGGACATATCGACCTGTATGTCAACAATTTCACCGTATCACTTGGAGAAACCGGCGAAAAAGCGATACAGGCACTTGAGGAGATGGCACGGTGGAAAAAAATTTTGTAACTGCATTGGTCATGGCCACCCTCCTCGAAGCAAAACCGTTTGTTCTGGGGATGTCTTTGAAGCAAACCCATAACGCACCGTTTCGAGTTTTTCAAAATGACAATGTTCTTTTGATCATTTCGGGCATCGGTAAAGCAAATGCAGCCATGGCAACCGCCATCTGCTGTCAAGGGTATACGCCGTTGTGCATCTGTAATCTGGGTGCGGTGGGCGCCGCAGGCAACGGCCATTCTCTGGGGGAAATATTCCATATCGATGAAATTATCGAATACGACAGACCGGAGCTGAAATCGGGAAAACCCCGGATCTATATACCGGATACCCTTGATGGGTTCCCGACCGCAAAACTCGCCACCAGTGACCGAGCGATTCTTGCTCCGGACGAACGAAAAAAAATCTCCAAAAATGCCGACCTAATCGATATGGAAGGGGCCGCCGTGGTTCAGGCGTGCAGGAAGTTCCGGACAACGTGCTTTATGTTTAAATTTGTCAGCGACACACCCGAGCATACACGCAGTGAAAATATCATTGAAAATATCAGAGGGTATCGCGATTTGTTTTACGAATATTTTTGGGACTCCGTGATGCCTGTTTTAACCTAGCCGTTTTATTATAAAATCTAATACCCCGACTTCCAGGATTCAGAGTAAAGCAAGCGGTTACTCGGAGCCCGATCTTTTGGAATGAGAACAGCCTTATTTTCCACAGCATTTTTTATATTTAATGCCGCTTCCGCACGGGCAGGGGGCATTGCGCCCGACGCTCTTTTCGGAGATCTGTGGTTTTGGCGGATTCAATAATCTTTCTAAATCGGTAATGTCTTCCGGCAGGTCCGGCTCCAATCCAATTGTATACGCCCACCCGTTTTTTTCAAATATTGATGCGATTTCTTTTAATCGATCTTCTGTTTGTACCTGAACAACCGCAGGGTTCTTTTCAGTCCCCAATTTTCCCGTCTTTTTACCATTGAATATTTTTGCCATTTTTTCACCGATAACTAAATATTATAGGATTCATCTCCTGACAAACCAAGGGCGTTCGTCCATTAACCCATAAAATCTTAAACTTGAAAATATAAAAAATCAAGCGGTTAAACCTGACAAACTCGTGAAAAGTCTTTTGTGAGCGATATCTGATCATTTGGGGACCCACTTTTTTCCCACAAGACGATCGTGCGGGCTTAACCGCTTCATGGAATCGACAGGG
>JAHECI010000425.1 GCA_024641825.1 Desulfobacterales bacterium
GATGAAAAACCACTTTCCGACGCTCTTTTTGAGATACCCTCCGGGTATCAGAAGATGTCAATGCCAATGATGCCCGGCATGTCCGGACAATAAAAACAACGAAATCGGCTAAAAAAATATACGTATTCAGGGGGGTGCTTCCCCCTCCGCGTTCTCCCGCGAAAAGCATGCGGGAGCCGCAGTCTCCCCCACTGCTAAATCATTGAAATGACGAAGCCACTCCGCCGACCCGCCTGCCATTCAAGGCACGAGCGGGCAGGTATGGTTACACGAGAAAACACACCCCCTGAATACGTACAAAAAAATAGGTCGCCCAGACATATGCATTGTCCGGGTGACCCAAAATTTTTAATCAGACTTCTCTAAAATCGAAAGAAAACTTCTTTCATGGAATTGTCATTTTTTCGTCAAAAAAAATTTAAAACCCCCCCACAAAAGGATTATGACGCTTTTCTCGGCCGATGCTTGTTTCCGGACCGTGGCCTGAAAAGACCCGTATATCATCTTCCATTTTAAAAAGTTTGGTCTTGATGCTCGATATGAGGGTGTTAAAATTTCCGCCTGGAAAATCGGTTCGGCCAATGGACCCGGCAAACAGTGTGTCCCCCACAAAAACAACCCCGTTGGAATACAGTGAAATACCCCCCGGCGTATGACCGGGCGTATGAATAACTTTCAGGGTAACATCACCAAAAGAAACGGTATCGCCTTCTTCGAGGGTTTGATCACACGGGGGTGAGTTTTCCACTGAAACCCCGAAAAAAGCTGCATTTGATGAAAGTTTTTCCAGCATGGGTGCATCCAGAGGATGGATCAGGATGTCGGCACCGGTAGCATCTTTCATTTTACCGTTGGCGCTGACATGGTCAAAATGTCCGTGGGTATTGATAATATATTTTACCTTGAGCTTCGCATCGGCCAGAGAAAGCAATATGGTGTCTGCATCACCGCCCGGGTCGATGACAACAGCTTCTTTTGTTTTCGAACATCCGCAGATAAAGCAGTTTGCCATAAGCGGTCCAACGACCAGTTCTTTGATAATCAAAACAACCTCCTATGATAATTGATAACATTCTTGCACGGGTGTGATGGGAGAAATTTGGTGTTGAATTTAATCTTCTGAGACCCGAAGAATAAATTCACGAAACCCTGTTTTTTGCTTGCTCGATGAGTTCCACGAGACTTAGCATTTTGGGTTTTGGCTTTGCATTAACAAGTCCTTCAAAGGTGTCCTTCGGCAAGGATTTTTTTAAATATTCCACCACGTCGAAGCACTCCCACCAACAGTCGAAAATTTTCCAGCAGGGCACACCGTCTTCGCCGTCTGTCCTGCAGTATCCGAACGAAATGGGTCCGCCCAGCCTGGGGCATCTTCGCTCGAGATGATCAAAAGCTTTTTTCATGGATCAACGGTTTTTTATTATTTGGGGCTTGGGAAATTTTTCGAACACCTTTTCCGACGCCGACATCTCCTCGTCGGTCAAGACAAAATTGTACAACTCCCCGGCAAAGTATTTGTCATAGGCTGAAAGATCGATGAGACCGTGACCGCTCCAGTTGAAGAGGATAACTTTTTCTTTGCCCTCTTCTTTGGCTTTTTTTGCTGCGTCAATGACTCCGGCCAAAGCGTGGTTGGTTTCCGGAGCAGGTATAAACCCTTCAGTCCTTGCAAAAATAACCCCTGCCTTGTACGCATCCAGTTGGGTTGCAGATTTTGCTTCGATAATGCCCTCGTTAACGAGCTGGCTCACTGTGGGAGACATCCCGTGATACCGGAGCCCTCCTGCATGAATCGGTGGCGGAACAAAGGCATGTCCGAGACTGTGCATGGGGAGCAAAGGGGTATATCGTGCGGTGTCCCCGTGATCGTAGACAAACGGTGCCTTGGTCAGGGTCGGGCAGGCCGTCGGCTCATATGGATATATATCGATGTTTTTTCCATGTATTTTGTCGTAAACAAACGGGAATGCAAGGCCGGCAAAATTGCTTCCACCGCCGGCGCAGGCGATCACGACATCCGGATATTCCCCGATCTTTTCAAGTTGTTTCTTTGCCTCGAGCCCAATAATGGTTTGGTGCAGCATCACATGATTCAGAACGCTGCCCAAGGAATAGCGCGTTTTACCGCTTTCATCACTGACGGCCGCTTCAATGGCTTCACTGATGGCAATGCCGAGGCTTCCGGGCGTATCCGGATCATTTTCCAAGGCATTTCGACCGGCATTCGTTTCTGTACTGGGACTTGCCACACACTTCCCACCCCAAGCTTCCATCATCGATTTGCGATACGGTTTCTGGTCGAAGCTGACCCTGACCATGAAAACTTTACATTCAATTCCGAACTGGGAACAGGCAAAGGAGAGGGCGCTACCCCATTGTCCGGCCCCGGTTTCGGTGGTCATTTTCTCAATCCCGAAAACTTTGTTGTAATATGCCTGGGGAACGGCGGTGTTCGGTTTGTGGCTGCCAGGGGGACTTACCCCTTCATTTTTAAAGTAGATCCTTGCCGGCGTATCCAGATATTTTTCAAGAGCGCGTGCTCTGACCAGGGGCGATGGTCGCCAGATGCTGAGAACCTCCAAAACCTTTTCCGGGATATCGATCCATCTGTCGGAACTGACCTCCTGCTCGATGAGGTTCATGGGAAAAACCGGCGCAAGGGCTTCAGGGGTAACCGGCTGTCCGTCAGGCCCCAGAGGTGGGTTCATCTTGATATCGGCAAGTATATTATACCATTGTCTCGGCATTTCATCTTCCGTTAAGAGAACTTTTTTGACTTCCATCGCAATCTCCTTTCCGTTAACTG
>JAHECI010000426.1 GCA_024641825.1 Desulfobacterales bacterium
AAGCTGCCATCGGTATTGCCCACGTTTCGGCGGAAGGGCGTTTTCTTCGAGTCAATCAGCGCTTTTGTGATATCGTCGGATATAAACTCGAGGAAATGTTGGCCCATACTTTCCAAGAGATCACCCACCAGGACGATCTTGCTGCCGACTTGGAATATGTCCGCCAGTTGCTGTCCGGCGAAATTCAAACGTATTCCATGGAAAAGCGTTATTTCAACAAAAACGGTTCCAGGGTTTGGGTCAACCTGACGGTATCTCTTGTCCGAAAGACATCGGGGGAACCAAAATATTTTATTTCCGCTGTCAAAGATATTACCAAACAAAAGGCGGCAGAGGCGGCTGTAAAGAAAGCACACGATGAGCTGAAGAAAAAAGCCCTAGAGTTGGAAATGAAAACAAAAAGCCTCCAGGAGCTTAACACGGCCATGGAGGTTTTGTTGAAAAAAAGAAAAGCGGATAAAATAGAAATAGAGGATAGTATATTGACCAATGTAAAGGAATTGATTGAACCTTATTTTTCAAAAATGAGAAAAACGAAATTGGATGAACGACAGAATGCGTTTTTGGATATTGTGGAATCTAATCTAAAAGAAATTACAAATCCATTTACCCGAAGAATGGCCATGAAACATTTAAACCTAACACGCACTGAAACTCAGATAGCGAATATGATAAAGCACGGCAATCCCACAAAAAAGATCGCCGGAATTCTAAATATATCCCCACGAACCGTTGATACGCACCGAAAGAACATCAGAAAGAAGATCGGTTTAAATCAGAAAAGAGCAAATCTTAGATCTTACCTTTTATCGTTTCATTAAATCGTATCTTTTTCTTGAAAACGTATTTTGTGGCCGGATTCAAAGTGCCTTTGAAAGGGGATGAAAGCAAATCATTCGGCGTTCCTTGCCGGTGCCCCCCCACGGTCCGGAAAAATCGCCAGGCTTGCCGAAGCGATAACCACCAACACACTGCCGACATTATGCACGATGGCTGCCATAATCGGCGTTAACCACCCCATACCGCTGGCAAGAACGGCAATTGCATTAAACCCCAGTCCGAATACAATATTGAGTTTAATTATACTCAGCATTCGGCGAGACAGACGGATGAGCCAGGGCAGTTTGGATATGTCATCGTGGGTCAGGGCAATGTCGGCGGTCTCCAAGGCCACATCCGTCCCTGCAACGCCCATGGCCACCCCGACCTGGGAGGATGCCAGGGCCGGTGCATCGTTAATCCCATCACCGACAAACATCACGGACAAGCCCTGTGATCGATATTTATCGATGACATCCACTTTGTCCTGGGGTTTTAGGTTCGAATAAGCAGCGCCGATCCCGACAGTGTCTGCAACTCGCCGAACCGCTTTTTCATGGTCACCGGATAAAATAGCCATCTCTTTAATACCGAGATGACCCAGCTGTTGGACGGTGGAGGCTGCCACAGGGCGAACTTGGTCCGTTACGTTGAGCAAACCCACCGGGGCTCGATCGCGATATACGAGGAGGGGCGTTATCCCCCGTGAGATTGCGGCATCTATGCGTGCTTGAAGATGTCTTGGGAAAGCCGTCCGATTTTCGTTGGCGGAAACGCTGCCGACTTCAACCAAGGCACCGTCGACCCTTGCGCTCACCCCAAGTCCAATCTCATGGAAGGAGTTATCCGCTTCGCGTACGGTCACGTTGGCAGAATGGGCCGCCGTTAAAATGGCACGGGCCAACGGATGGGTACAGTGCTGTTCGGCACTTGCAGCATATGAAAGGACCGCGTCGGTACCGATGCCTTGGGCACCGGCGATCTCTTCGACCCTGGGCTCCCCCAACGTCAGGGTTCCGGTCTTGTCGAACAGGACTGCATTTACTGCTGCGGCCCTTTCAAGGTACTGTCCGCCTTTGACCAAAATTCCCGCTTTGGCCGAACGGCCTAAAGCAGCAACCGTCGCTGTGGGGGCTGCTAAAATTAACGCACAGGGACAACCGACAATCAGTACTGCCACGGCCCGACTGATTTCACCGCTAAAAATCCAGGCCACAGCTGAAAACGTCAAAATTGTTGGGGTAAACCAGGTCGCATATCTGTCGATGAGCCTTATGGCCTCGGGCCGGTGCAATTCGGCCTCACTGACCAGTTTTATGACTTTGCCCAAGGTGGTATCCTCTCCGACTTTCGTGGTTCGGGCTTTCAACACACCGTTGTGATTCAGGGTGCCTGCAAGGATGGTGTCTCCTGGCTGCTTTTCCACGGGCAAGGGCTCACCGGTCATGGCGGATTCATCGACGGCTGAAACACCGGAAACGATGCAAGCATCCACCGGAATCCGTTCCCCGGGTCTTATCAGAATCCGGTCTCCCACGGACACGTTTTCGATGGCAACGGTTTTTTCTTCATCGTCCATCAAAACGGTTGCCGTTTGAGGGGAGATGCGAATGAGGGACTTGATGGCTTTGCGAGCAGATTCGCTGGTCACTTGCTCGATCAGCCCTCCAATGGTCATCACAAAGCTCACCACTGCTGCGGCTAAAAACTCTCCCTGGATCAGGCTGGCGATGATGGCCAGACTGACGAGCTCATCCACATTGACTTTTCGACGGATAAGCCCCTTCGCGGCCCCCCAAACGATGGGAAAGCCGTTAATGGCAACGGATATTAAGGAAAAAACATTGCCTGCAAAACTCGGGGACACGCTTCCATGGTCGATGATGAAGCTTAACAGGGCCAGAAGTCCGGCGGTGAACGAGATGTAGAAACTTTGCAATCGAATCAGCTCTTGATAAACGCCCAACTTTGAAAAACGACCGATCAT
>JAHECI010000427.1 GCA_024641825.1 Desulfobacterales bacterium
GGCCGATGAGGTTCAGTCCGGAATGGGCCGAACCGGAAAAATGTTTGCCATGGAGCATTTCGGCGTGGATCCGGACATCATTGCCCTTGCCAAAGGTATCGCTTCCGGCATGCCTTTGGGGGCCCTCACGGCACGGGCGGAAATCATGGACTGGGAGGCCGGTTCCCATGCCTCAACTTTCGGGGGAAATCCCGTTTCATGCATGGCAGCCCTTGCCACCATTGAACTCTTAGAAGAAGGACTCATGGAAAATGCAGCGGTTCAGGGAAAGCGTTTAATAGACGGACTTGTAAAACTTCAACAATCCCATGAATGCATGGGAGATGTCCGAGGCAAAGGTTTGATGGTGGCCGTGGAGTTTGTCAAGGATCGTGAGACCAAAGAACCGGCCAGAATGTGGCGAAACGACATTATCAAGCATGCGTTTCAGAAAGGATTGCTGCTTTTGGGATGTGGTGAAAACAGTATTCGCTTTTGCCCTTCTCTGACGGTGAATACCGCAGAGGTTGATAAGTGCTTGTCTATATTCGATGATGTTGTTAAAGAGGTAGCGTCATAGAGAGAGTATTTATGCCACGTCCGAATGATTTTCCATCTGTTCGTAGAAGGTCATGTCCCATTCCCATGATTCAGAGCTGTGACGAAGAATGTAAATGGCGTTGTCATCTCCGTGAATTTTAAAATATCGGTGGGTCGGCGCCAACCAGCGATCTTGAATTTCTTTAACTTCGATCTTTCGATTGCCTATCCAGATTCTACGGGGGGTTTCTTCTCCCCGGTGTCCGGCATAGCACTCCACTTTGATTTCCATAGATTGTCTCCCATGGTTAGCATTGTCTCAAATGGTCAGCAACGATCAAACCCCGAAAAACGCATATAAATATGCCGTTCTTTTTAAAAAGTAAAGCTGTTTTTACGCTTGAACTCAAGTTTCTTATCCTTAATTTTAGCAACGCCAACCCAAAAAAAATTTCTTTCGGCCTGAGACTTCAAAGACTTTTTAGGTAGCGTCTCAGAAAATTTTGATTGCATTTTAGGGGGATACAAGGTTTACTCATCATTTTTTTAAGTTGAAAAATAGTTTAAAGATACGTCTATGCCCCAAAATACCACCCCAGTGACCCAGGGCTCAGGATTGGCCTGGAAAGTATGCATGGCCACGCTATGCCGCCTGGCGCTCAATACGGCACGGCGGTTTGCCTATCCGTTTGCGCCTGCACTGAGTCGTGGAATGGGCGTGCCCTTGACCGCGGTTACGTCTATTATAGCCGTCAACCAGTCCACGGCGATACTGGGCATGTTCTTCGGACCCTTGGCAGATCGATTGGGCTACCGTTTGATGATGCTTTCCGGGCTGGGGATGCTGGTTCTGGGCATGTTCGCCGGAGGATTTTTACCTTTTTACGGCGTTGTTTTGGCGGCACTCTTTTTGGCCGGCCTGGGAAAAAGCGTTTTTGACCCGGCCATACAGGCATATATCAGCCAGCGGGTCCCTTTTCACCGGCGGGGATTGTTTATCGGTCTGATCGAGTTCAGCTGGGCGGGAAGCACATTGGTGGGCATTCCTCTGGTGGGATTGCTTATCGAATACATGGGATGGCGGGCGCCCTTTTTTGCCATGGGCGGCGTCGGCCTCATCGGCATGGTGGCGCTGAAGCTTTTGCTGCCAAAAGATGAAAAAAAGACCATACGGCATCAAAGCGCCTCCGGTCTTTGGAGTGCCTGGACCAGGTTGTGTCAGGAACGGGCTGCACTGGGGGCCTTGGGATTTGGGTTTTTTGCCAGCGCCGCCAACGATAATCTCTTTGTGGTCTACGGGGCATGGCTGGAAAAATCGTTCAGTTTGAGCATTGTTGCCCTTGGGCTCGGCACCAGTGTCATCGGAATAGCGGAGCTTTCCGGGGAAGGCCTGACCGCAGCCATTTCCGATCGCCTGGGATTGAAACGGTCGGTGGCTTCAGGAATGTTTCTGTGCATCATAAGCTATATCGCCCTGCCCTTGCTGGACCAGACGTTATCCCTGTCTCTGGGCGGGTTGTTTTTCATTTTCATGACGTATGAATTTACAATCGTGTCGGCGCTTTCCCTTTGCACAGAGTTGCTCCCGGGTTTACGGGCAACCATGATGTCGGGTTTTTTGGCAGCCGCCGGTGTTGGGAGGGTTATCGGTGCGCTGATGGGAGGCCCGGTCTGGCTGGCCGGCGGAATCCTTATGACCGGGGCTGTCTCAGCCGTTATGAGCGGCCTTGGGCTTTTGTGTCTGATTTGGGGGCTACGGGGCTGGCAGAGGATAGAAAGAGATGAAAGTGAATAACTAAAGTTTCGCACCCCACTATTGCTAAAAAGCCTTTAAAGCAGCAGGCCGAAAGAAATTTTTTAAGGTAAAATATTTCATTTGTGCACTCCGGCGTCTTCGTGGCTGGTCATTTCAACAACTTAGCAGCGGTGGCATTCCTGCCCCCTCCGCGTTCTCCCGCAAAAAGCATGCGGGAGCCGCGGTCTCCCCCACTGCTAAGTCATTGAAATGACGAAGCCACTCCGCCAATATCGTTTAGCGGAGAAGCACACCCCGTGAACACTTACTGTATTTTTTATGTAACCTCATAACAAAGCGATGTTTTAACCGATATTAGCAAAAAAGGTTCATCGAAATTCACTGCAATTCCGCTGTAAAACATTCCTTTGTCTCTAAAAATGTGTTATTCGTATCAATGCCATGATGAAAAACCTGAATGATCAAAACCTTATTGATGCCCTCAAAAAAGTGAGAGCCGATATTCCCCGCGTCATGGACG
>JAHECI010000092.1 GCA_024641825.1 Desulfobacterales bacterium
GTTTTATCGCTTGAAAAGATGGTGAAAGTTGTATAATAACATTTAGTGGAATAGAAGCTGTAGTTGATGCAGCCAAACCACACGCCTGTATAAAAAAACAGCGATCAGCGATGATACACGGTTTTGAAAAAATTGTTGAAGAGCGTATTCGAAAGGCTCAAAAAAGGGGCGATTTCGAAAATCTGACCGGTTCCGGCAAACCCTTGACCTTTCGGAATGATTGTTTTGTCCCGGAAGACCTGCGCCTGGCCTATAAAATACTCAAAAATGCCGACTGTATTCCCCCGGAAATCGAGTTGAAAAATCAGATTAAGCGGACCGAAGACCTATTGGCCGGTATGGAAGAAACGTCTGAAAAATATCGTTTATTAAAAAAAATGAACTTTTTGATTTTGAAATTGAATTCAATGCGAGACATATCCGTTGCCCTTGAAGTGCCCCAACATTATATGGGAAAACTGACCGAACGATTAGAGAATTCAAAAAATCAATAAAACGATGGGCTAAGTTCCAATCATGGTATTCAAGCAAAAAGAAAAAGAGAGCAAGCATTTTAAAAGTGTTCTCATGGCCTATTTTATCCTTCTCCTCCATGTTTTTTTGGTGGCGGGTTTGGTCATCATGGTCATCTTTTTTCGGGGCATCATAAATTATATGATGTGGATTTTTATCGGGGGTTCCATCGCCATCATTGCTTCGGGCTTACATTTTTACAAGCGGATGAAAATGGAAGGAAAGACACTCAAGGAAATACTCAGCGCCCATCGCTATAGCGGGAGAACGGTTGAGATCAGTTTTCTGGGTGGACTGGCTTCATTAAAAATTGACGGGGCAAAGAGCAACCTGCCTGCACTGGGCAGCAGTTCATCCGGCAATGTCAAACAACTCGAAGACCCGGAATCGATTCGCTATAGAGAGTTTTCCGAACTTGTCCGTCTGCTTGAAAACGACCTTATTACCCTTGAAGAATATAACAGATTCAAGGAACGGCTTTTTAAGTCATAGAAACATGGCGCGTGTTCAGGGGGTGTGATTCCTCGTGAAACGTACCTGCCCGCTCGTGCCTCCCATGGCAGGCGGGTTGGCGGAGTGGCTTCGTCATTTCAACTTTGGTCAGACCGAAAGGCAACCCATGAAAAAACTAACCATTGCGCTTCTCTCCGGCGGGATATCCTCCGAACGTGAAGTCTCCATCGCCAGCGGAAACCAGGTCTATGCGGCACTGGATCACGACAAGTACCATATCCTTCGGTATGATCCAAAAACCGATCTTCCGCAACTGGTTGCGGATGCGCCTAAAATCGATGCGGCACTGATAATTCTCCATGGGCCGTTTGGTGAGGACGGTACACTCCAGGGACTCCTCGACCTTCTGGATATTCCCTATCAGGGCTCGGGTGTTCTCGGGAGCGCTCTGGCCATGAACAAATTGGCTTCCAAACATCTTTACGAAAAATCCGGACTTCGGGTCCCGCCCTATCGGGTGATAAAAAAAGATGATCTTTTAGATTCGGAAGCATGTGCCGAACAGTTGGGTCTGCCCCTGGTTGTAAAACCGGTGGCCAGTGGTTCGAGTGTGGGAATCTCCCTGGTTAAATCCACGAAATCCTTAGAGGATGCGGTGAATGAAGCCTTTAAAGAAGATCCGATGGTTCTGATAGAAGCCTATATCGACGGGATTGAACTTACCGGCGGTGTTATCGGCAATGAGCGTCTGGAAGCGTTGCCCATCATTGAAATAATTCCGGATAAATCCTGTGATTTTTTCGATTACACGGCAAAGTATACCGCCGGTGTCACCCAGGAGATATGTCCGGCCCGGATCGACGACGTGATCACCGAGAAGGCCCAGGAAACAGCCAAAACAGCCCATAAAGCGCTTTTTTGCAGCGGATACAGCCGAACAGACATGATTCTCAAAGATAAAGAGCTTTATGTCCTTGAAACCAACACGATTCCCGGCATGACCGCAACGAGCCTTTTGCCCCAAGCAGCCGCTGCCGCGGGTATTCCTTTTGGCCAGCTTCTGGACAGATTGATTGAGTTAAGTATCGAGGAACACGAAAGCCGCGGGTGATTCAATGATCGTCAGAAGCAGCAGGGAACTCAAGGACGTCTATCAAGACCTTCGTTCGGGAGATATTTTTTTAGGGACACTGGCTTACAAACATTTGAAACAGTCTGTCCTCATCGATCTTCTCGAACGGGGCATTTTATGTTTTCCATCTCCCCTTTCACAGCTCCTGAACAACTCCAAAGCCGCACAAGCCCTCATTCTAAAAAAATGGATGTTGCCCCATACATTTGTTATTACGCGACGGGCGGATCTCATCGATACCATAAATCTCTATAACAGACTCAAAATCGGTCCTGTGATTACAAAGGAAGACCGTATGCATTGCGGCCATGGTGTGCGAAAGTGGGATACCATTGAAGTCTTATACAGTTTCATGGCCTTGTCCGAATCTTCATATCCTTTTATTGTTCAGCCTTTTCTTGAGGGATTCATGGATGTACGGGTTCTCATTGTCGGGGATTACATGGAAGCATATGTGAGAAATAACCCCAATAATTTCAGGATGAACCTCTCCATGGGTGGAGAAAATTATCCCTACGATCCGGACGAGAATCTTGAAAGATTTTGTCATACGGCAATGGAACGCGGTAAATTTCCCTATGCCCACCTGGATATTGCGATTACAGACGACGGACCGTATTACCTTTCGGAGATTGCCCTGGACGGCGGGACCAAAGGTGCAAAGATCGATCGAAAAGACCTCGTTAAAAAGAAAAAAATTTTGCTCGAACGCCTTGCCAACATATCCTGAAAAGGAGGTTTAATTGAAAACGGAAAAGAAGAATTTAAAACAACCCGACCGGCCGCCGGAAGTCGGGATTGTCATGGGGAGCGATTCCGATCTTAAAATCATGGAAGAAGCTGCTTCGGTTTTGAAACAATTTGGAATACCCTATGAAATGACCGTCGCCTCGGCACACCGAAGCCCCAAAAGAGCGATTAAATTCGCCACTTCCGCCCACAAGCGGGGCATCAAGGTCATTATCGCCGGCGCCGGACACGCCGCCCATCTGGCCGGGTTTATGGCGGCGCATACGTCCCTGCCCATCATAGGGGTTCCCATAGATTCCTCGTGCCTTCAGGGGTTCGATGCTCTCCTATCAACCGTTCAAATGCCGCCGGGAGTCCCTGTGGCAACGGTATCCATCGGAAAGCCGGGTGCAAGAAATGCAGGTATCCTTGCCGTACAGATACTGGCACTTGCAGACCCGAACCTTACAAAAATGCTGGAAACATATAAAAAGGAGCTTGCAAAACAAGTTGATCAAAAAGCAAAAAAGCTTAAAGATCATTCAAGTTGACCCTTTCAATCCCTCCCATGATCAAATCCTGGAGGCCTACCGGATCGTTCAAAACGGCGGGGTCATCATGTTCCCTACCCAGCACCTTTATGGACTGGGTGCCGCGGCATTGAACATCAAAGCTGTGGACAGGGTCTTTGAAATAAAGCAGCGGCCGCATAACAAACCGCTGCTTGTCCTTATTCACGAACAAAAAGATCTGACAAAGCTGGTTGAAAAAATCCCTTCCACTGCCATTCGCATTATGGAATGCTTCTGGCCGGGTGCACTGACCATTGTATTTGAGGCCAAAAAGGTATTGCCGAAAAACCTTACCGCCGGTACGGGCAAAATCGGTGTCCGAATGCCCCAGCACCCTGTTGCCCTGGCCCTTGCCAAGGCGCTCAAAAGCCCCATCACCGCCACAAGCGCCAACATTACGGGCAATTCCGGGTGTTCACAAGTTTCAGATGTTGACCCGCTGATTGCCGACAAGCTTGACCTTATTCTGGATGCCGGCCCCCTTAAGGGCGGTATCGGTTCAACCGTCGTCGACGTTACCCATGATTTTCCGAAAATTCTGAGAGAAGGCGCAATCCCGGCAAAGGATATTTTTGCTGTTCTCGGGGGGACAGATACCGGATAAACGGGACCTTTCACCCAACAAGGCAGAGTTCCATGTTCAAAATAGAGGACATCACCGGCCAAGTCCTGACAAACTGCGATATTGCGGATTCCCATCATGCGGGGCTTTATTCCATATGCGGTCTGGCATTAAGATTGCGGGATCTATACAAATGGGAAAAAGGTCTGGATCCCTGGGTTGAAAAGGACCCTTCCGAGGTCTTAAAATGGATTGGGGACAAAGAAGAAAAATGGGAAAAACTCCTGGAAAAAGAATTCGGAAACATCACCATTCTCGGACGTCGTTTCGACCCATTTGATGTCACGGAAATCAACGCGGTATTAGAGCCCCATGGATTCATCTACGGCGGCGGGTATGCTCGCAGCCTTAAACCCACATTTTTCCTCGCGTCCATCAAGGAGAAGAAAGAAGTAGACGGATACACGGTATTTATTCTCGGTCACGAGCTCGCCCGTGATCTACTGACAATCCCTGCCCTGTCCCAAGACAATTGCATCTTTGTGAGACAAGAACCGGCAAAACTATTTCTCTGGGATCAAATATTTTATATCAAAAAATCCGGGCGGGATGCCCTCAAGTTTGCCTTTGAAATTTATGGGCTGAAAGACCCGACACCCAAAGAGGTACAACGTAATTTTGATAGAATTGCGGTGGATGAAACCAACAAATACATTTACCACGAGCTGGGTGAAATTCAGGATACGGTTTTTGACCGTCACCTGTGGCGGGAAATTATTGCGGCGTTCCCTCACACACCCATCGAACTGCTCGTCCGAACCGTTAAGGACCTTCTGGCAGACACCAACGAATACGGGACCCTTCCCTATCTAACCAGAGAACGGAAAAAAGCGTCTCTGGCATTTTATGTTGCGTTCCTCGAAAGTTTTACCAAAGAAATATTTCCTCAAATAATCGAGGCGTTTCAAAAATTTACACATACATATGACTGGCGCCTTATCGAGCAAGCCGTGGCCGAAGGGCATCATACGGTGAAATCTTACGCAGAAGCGATCATCCGTATTTACCGGAGGGGTAAGGCCAAAAATGACATGAAATGGGTGGAACATGAGATAACCCAACGTTTTCTGTCCACCCTTGTTCGCTAACTCTATGTTTCACACGCCGGGCGTGATCCGGGACCCACAGATGATTCCAAAAGAAGACGCACAGAAAATAACCCGATGGGGCCAAGAACTCGATGAGGATATATTCATCGATCTGATCTTGACCGACGATGAACGGAGCGGAACATTTCGTGATTTCTGTGACAATTTGACGCGCATGGCCCCCAACGTCAAAGTTAAACCGGAAAACAACGAAGAATCGACTTTCCCTGCCATCCAGGTCGGCAACGTTCGATACCAGGCGATTCCCGGGGGCAAGGTGCTCGAACCTTTTCTGGATATTTTGGCCAACCGTGACACCCCGTCGCCAACTGCTAAGGCATCGGTTCAGAACAAGCTTTCTGATAACCAGATCCCTGCCTGGCTGAAAATCTATATTATGCCCCATTGTCCCTTTTGCCCGAAGACGGTGGTGCAATTTCTCTCCCTGGTCAAGGGAAACCCATCCATAAAATTGACCCTCATTGATGGTGCGCTCTTTCCCGAGATGGCGGCATCCGACAATATTCATTCCGCACCCACCGTTTTACTCGAGGATCAATTTCGCTGGACAGGATCGATCCAGATCGAAGAAGTGGTCGATATGATATTGAACCGGAATCCCTCTCAGATCAGCGCCGCATCGTTAAAAGCCATGTTTGAAGACGGGAGCGCTGTGGCGGTTGCCAACATGATGCTCGACCGTGGAGAAATCTTTCCGGCCTTTATGGACCTCTTGGTCCATGAAAAATGGCCGGTTCGCCTGGCTGCCATGGTCGTATTTGAAACCATCGCCGAGGAGAACCGCAAACTGGCCGGCCAGACCATCCCATTTTTATGGGATTGTTTTTCCCGGGCAGAAGATACGGTCAAAGGAGACATTCTCTACCTTTTAGGCAACGCCGGGGATAAAACGGTCATCCCAAAGATAGAAACGCTCTTGGACGGTCCGTATCCCGTTGAGGTAATAGACGCCGCAAAAGAAGCACTTGAAGCACTCAAATAACGTGCGTGTTCGGGGGGTGCTCTCCCCCGAAAACAAACCAAATAATAATGATCAGAAAACCAAATCCTTTGCTCATCGAGTTTCTGGACAAGGACCTTCCCTTGCCGTCGGTCCATTGGGAGACCGTACCGCCAGGGGTAAGTCTGTCGGATGTTTGGGGTGCATACGATGAGAACGTACACGGCTGGGTCTTTGCCTGGTTTCCCACCGGCGATCCCAGAACCGGAATCTCTTATGAAGAGTTCGAGCGGGCATGTCTGTTTAATGACAACCTGGAAAGGATTTTAAAGGTGATGCACCGCTGGCCCTTATGGGGCGCTCCGGTTCAGAAAAAACATTCGGTTGCATTTGCGCTCCTGCAATTGTTTTGTGAAACAAGGGCCCTGTGCCCCAAGGTATAGGTTTGCCGAAAAAAATTTGACCTTAAATGCGCGTAAACAAAACAGGGGATATTGAAATGATAGATCACGAATTATTGCACGACGAGGGGATACTTATCGTAACCCCCCATGGTCCCTTGGAATCGTCGGATTTTGCCAGGCTGGCGGAAGAGATTGACCCTTTCATCGAAGAAAAAGGCAAACTCAACGGATTGATGATCTACGCGGAGTCGTTCCCGGGGTGGAATGACTTTGCGGCCCTGGTATCTCATCTAAAATTCGTCAAAAATCATCATCAACGCATCGAAAGAATTGCGGCGGTGACGGACAGTGGTTTTTTGTCGATTTTGCCCCGGGTTGCCAGGCATTTTGTCCGTGCAAACATAAGACACTTTGATCGCCGGGACAAAAAACACGCCCTCGATTGGCTGAACGGCCTCGACGATTGATCAGAAAAGGGGGTCCATCTGACATGGAAATAACGCATCAGAAGTGCCGGGAAATACAAGCGCCGATGGTTTCTTCGCTCATTTACGGTTTTGCTCGAGAGATCGGTTTTGAAAAAGCCATAGAAATTGCCAAAAACGTCATCCGCCAAGATGCTGTGGCGTCCGGGAAAAAATCGGCCCGGGAATATTCGGGGAACACCCTGGCCGAACTGTCAAAAATCGTAAAAGAAGTTTGGGCGAAAGATAATGCATTGACCCTGAAGATGCTCAAAGAAAATGACACCACCCTATTCTTTGATGTTACCCACTGTGAATATGCACAGATGTATGTACGAATGGGGATAGAAGATATCGGATTCATTCTGTCGTGCAACAGGGATTTTTCATTTATGGAAGGATTTAACCCACAGATCGAGTTAAAAAGAACCAAAACCATCATGGAAGGCGCTGAATGTTGTGATTTCCGATTCTCACTTCGTGGATAGAACCTTCAGATTTGATTTTTTTTATGATATGGAGACCATCAGATTATGAACATCCGAACAAAATCCATCTTGATTTTATGCCTTCTCGGAATTGTAGATGTGGCAATACCCATACCGATTATCGGCCTGTTTTTAATATACGTTATTGTTCAAAAACCCCCATGGTTTTTGGAATTCGTGCAGGAAATTTACACAACCGATCAAAGGTGAAAAATCACAAGGAAGCTCTATTATGAAAATTATGATGGGTCGGCAGCCCCAAAAAAGAAACTACGCAGTCCCGGTAAAGGAGAATACGATGCAAACATATAGATGGCTCCTTATGTTAATACTCTTGTCCGTATCCATATTTTTTGGATGTTCCACCGTACAAGTCGGCCAGGATTACGATCCGGCTAAAACTTTTTCACATTTGAGAACTTACGATTGGCAATCGAAAATACAGGAAAAAACGGGCGATCCAAGGGTGGATAATCCACTGATCGATACGCGCATTCGTAAGGCAGTGGACCGGTCTCTTATGGGAAAAAATTATCCTAAAGTTTCTAATGGTACACCCGATTTTTATGTCGCTTATCAGTTCGTGATTCACAGAAAAATTGAATCGGACAGCCTCCAAAGCGGCGTCGGCTTCGGCTTCGGCTCTTACGGAAACTTCGGCGGAATCGGCATCGGAACCGGCGGCGATATCAGCGAATATGATGAAGGGATGCTGATAATCGATATCATTGATGCCAAGAGCGGCGGTCTGTTGTGGCGGGGGACCGGGACCCGACGCGTATCTCTGCAATCCGACCCCGAAAAAACAACCCAAAACGTAAACGAAACGGTTGATAAAATCATGGCCCAATTTCCGCCAATACAGAAAAAACCATTACCATAAATGGGTTCAGCAGCAAGATATCAGGAAAATATTCCCCGGAAATTCAATTCAGTCTTCCATCCAATCCGAACGCATGGCCGAGATAACTCGTGCTGCCGCCGGGGATGTCCCCGTTGAAGATGCAAAATGAAACCGAACGGAATAAGAGAAACACATTATGGAAGGTTAAGCGATATTATACTCCCATTCAAAAAAGCTAAATCGGAGCCCATATGTCAGACATTCAGATAATCAGAGACTATATCCCCGGTTCCATCGGCCGGGTGGTTGAACTTCATGGAACCTACTACCACGCCCATTGGAACTTCGGCCCCTTCTTCGAATCAAAGGTGGCCGCCGAACTTGCAGAATTCACCCGTAGATATGACAAAAATCGAGATGGCTTCTGGACGGCTTCATTGGAAGGTCGTATTGAAGGATCCATTACCATCGACGGGATCGACAACACCGGCAAGGGTGCCCATCTCCGGTGGTTCATCGTGTCCGATGCCCTGCGCGGAAAAGGTGTCGGCAATCGGCTGATCCATTCGGCCATGGACTTTTGCCGCAACAAAAACTACAAAAGGGTCTACCTCTGGACTTTCGAGGGTCTTAATCCCGCGAGACATCTCTACGAGAAGCATGGTTTCAAACTTATTGAAGAACACCACGGCATGCAGTGGGGAACAGAGGTTATCGAACAGCGATTTGAACGACGGTTCGAATAGTATTGCGGATTGTTTTTTAAAGTGTTGAACCCTAATTGATCCGGATTTTATACCCGTTAGTATCCATATCGTTTGGTTTTGGACCGTGTTCAGGGGGTGCGCTTCCCCGAGTAACGATACCTGCCCGCTCGTGCCTTGCGTGGCAGGCGGGTTGGCGGAGTGGCTTCGTTATTTCAATGACCAGACACGGTGACACCGGAGTGAAGCGGGGGAGCGCACCCCCTGAACACGTACTGGTTTTTACCGTATGATCGATGGGTTTTATGGAAAATTCGGGTAAAGGAGTTTTTTAACATGGCTGAAATATTTATTACCAGAAAAGTATTCAAGGAAGTCATCGAAATATTGGAAAAGGAAGGACATGCCGTTGACATAAACAACACGGACACCCTCCTGCCCTCACCGGAACTTGTCCAAAGAGCTCGCGGAAAGGCCGGCCTAATCAGCTTACTCAACGACCGGATCGATCGACAGGTGATCGACCAACTTTCATCTCTCAAAGTCATCTCCAACATCGCGGTGGGCTATGACAATATCGATGTTGATGCTGCAACCCGGCGAAACATCATGGTGACCAATACGCCGGGCGTGCTCACGGAGACCACCGCCGACCTTGCCTTTGCGCTGTTGTTGAGCGCTGCCCGAAAAATACCTGAAGCAGACCGCTATATCCGGGAAGGCAAGTTCAAAAACTGGCAGCTCATGCAGCCGCACATGGGGGTGGACATTTACGAAAAGACCCTGGGCATCGTCGGCATGGGCGCCATCGGCCAGGCTGTCGCCAAAAGAGCGCACAGGGGGTTTGACATGCGGATCCTATACGTTAATTCATCCAGGAAAGAACGGGCCGAAAAGGAATACCATGCAGAATTCGTCGAGTTCGACGAGCTCCTTTCCAACAGCGATTTTATCAGTATTCACGTGCCCCTCACCGAAAAAACAACCCACATGTTTTCCACGAACGCCTTCAAAAAAATGAAAAAAAACGCCATCCTCGTCAATACCGCAAGGGGGCCGGTGGTTGACGAAGCCGCCCTGGTTTCGGCCCTTGAGAATGGACAAATCAGAGGGGCGGCCCTGGATGTATTCGAGGAAGAACCTACGGTACACCCGGAGCTGATAAAAATGGCGGAGAACGTGGTACTGGCGCCCCATATCGGCAGTGCTTCCATAGAAACGAGATTGCGGATGGCGAAAATGGCCGCTAAAAACATGGCGGAGGGCCTCAAGGGGAATAGACCTCCGAACCTGCTCAATGACGCGGTCTTTTAACTGTCCGGCCATCGACCCCGCTTTTCCAATTTTTCTATAAGACTGAACGT
>JAHECI010000428.1 GCA_024641825.1 Desulfobacterales bacterium
ATGAAGTTGATGCGGGAATCGGGGGGAGTGTGGCCGAGGTCGTCGGCAAAAAACTGTCCGCTCTTGCCCGTCATCACCAGGTTATCTGTATCACCCATTTGCCTCAGATTGCCAAATTTGGGGATCATCATTTTAGGATTTCAAAGCAGGTTTCAGATGGAAGAACCCGCACCACCATCGAACGACTCGGTGAAACAGAACGCGTAAAAGAGATCGCCCGGATGCTCGGAGGCGAAAAAATAACCCGAGCCACGCTGGATCATGCCCATGAGATGCTGGGCAAAAGAAACTAAGTGCTCTAATTCATAAATACGATGACGTATTTTTATCTGGACACTATCCCGTATACGCTGAAGTCTAAAAGTTTGAAGTTTGAAGTGAGCTAAAGTTGAGGAACGCGCTTTCAGCGCGATCAATTATAATTAAAATTGATAGAGAACCTTAATTTCCCCTTTGAATACGGGATAAATAGACACTTTAAACTTTTGCATACATAGAATGAAAAAACCAACTTATAAATACGGGACCGTATTTACGAATACATTTACTAAGTCCTAAATTGAGCGTTCCAAAGAAAAAAACTGCTTCAAAATTAGAATACCATGACCTTCTACAGCATTCCACCTTTGTTGACGCTGATTTGCTTCCTCGCACTGGGGGCTTTGACGATTTTCCGGGGGGCAAGGACCCGGACCAATTTTCTTTTTTTTACCATCTGCGTACTCGGATCTTTTCTTTACTTTGACATCCTTTTTGCCTTCAATGTCGAATCCGCGGAGACGGCGCTGTTTATCAGTCGTGCGGATCATTTTTTCATTGTCTACCTCTTCCCGGTATATGTCCATTTTTTCCACGCCTATCTCAATATTCCCGGGCGAAAATGGCTGATAAGGGCGGCATATGTCTATTCATTTTTTCTCATGTGCCTTACGCCGACATCCCTTTATATTGCGTCCATGCAAAAACATTATTTTGGTTACTTCGCAAGGGGTGGCCCCCTCTATCCTTTCTTCGGCCTGGCCGGCCTCTTGGTGACCGTGTATGTTTTGGTACTGATCCACAGGTCCATACAGCAGGAGCAACGCAGCGCCCACAAGAACAGGCTGAAGTATCTATTTGCCGGATTTGGGATCATGGGTCTCATGAACGGTCTGAATGTCTTTACCATCCAGGGGTATTCGGTGTATCCGCCCGGAAATTTAAGTTTTATTCCCCTGATTGTTTTTGCGGTAGGGCTTTTCAAGCACGACTTGCTGGACATGGGGATATTGATCAGAAAAAGCCTTATCTATTCGATTCTAACGGCGTTTTTGACATGTTTGTATGCCCTGCTCATTATTGTGGCCGACACCGTTTTCAAGGGATTTCATCTTTCGAATTCCATGTATTTCCCCATATTCTTTTTTATTCTCATTGCCTTTGTCTTCGGACCGTTAAAGTCGAACGTGCAAAACCTTGTGGATGGTATTTTCTACAAAGGCAAATATGACTATCAGAAAACCATCAAACATGTGAGTCAGATGGTGGTGTCGGTGCTCGATTTTGACGCAATTGCAAAACTTCTGATGGATACGGTAACCGATACGATGCGGGTGGACCATTGCGCACTATTTTTGTCGGGCATCTCCGGGAAAAAATTCGTGAATTTTGCAGTCCGCGGCAAACAGATGAATTCTGATCAACCGCTTACATGGCGTGAGAACTCCGCCCTGGTGAGATGGATGCAGACGCATCGCCAACCGGTTATGAAAAACGGTTTGAAAAAGCAGACCCGAAAGACCATGTCCCCGGATGTGCTTTCGGATATGGAGGCGTTGAATGCCGAGATAGCGCTTCCCCTGATATTCGAAGAAACGTTGAAGGGATTCATTGTGCTGGGTGAAAAGCGTTCCGGCGATCTTTTTATACGGGAAGACGTTGATCTTCTTGAAACACTGTCCAGCCAGAGTGCGCTTGCCATTGAAAACGCCCGTTCCTATAAAGTCATCGATGACCTGAATAAGGATCTTGAAAAAAAGGTTGAAGAAAGGACCCGCGCCCTAAAAGATGCTCTCTTTGAAAAAGAACGAACCCAAGAGCAGTTGATCCGTTCGGAAAGCCTGGCCGCCATCGGCCAATTGGTTGCGGGTGTTGCCCATGAACTCAACAACCCCCTGACAAGTGCCACCAGTCTGGTCCAGTCCGCCGTGGAAGACATGGAACAATGGGATGGGAAAAATTCTCCGGACGAGGACTTGATCGATGATCTTAGGTTTGTCGATGGGGAACTCGCCCGGGCAAGGTCGATTGTTTCAAGTCTTCTGGGACTCTCCAGACAAACCCAGACCTATTTGGAATCGGTGAGCATCAATTCCGTTGTCAAAGATGCTTTACGGATCATGCACAACCAGTATAAGCATTGCGATTTTAACATCGTTGAAAGTTATGCCCCGGAGTTGCCGGATATCCAGGGGAATTTTGCAAATTTGGGCCAGGTGGCGTTGAATATCATCCACAATGCCATCCAGGCGGTGATGGACATGAAGGGGACGGTGTTTCTTTCTACGGACTTTGATACCCATGCAAACCAGGTCGTTTTTTCGTGCAAAGATACCGGCCCCGGGATCCCCGTGTCCATAAGAAAGGACATTTTCAAACCTTTTTTCACCACCAAAGCCGTGGGGGAGGGCACCGGCCTCGGTCTGTATATCTGCCACGAAATTGTCCGAAAACATGGCGGCACGTTAAAACTCGAAGACCCTGACGGTCCGGGGGCACTGTTTGAGGTTCGGTTGCCTGCAGCGGGTTAG
>JAHECI010000429.1 GCA_024641825.1 Desulfobacterales bacterium
CCGCCGGCGATTGGAATGTGGGTGCCGAACGTTGTTATGGGGGGGCTGGGTCTGTTTCTTGTTGTCAGAACCGCAACCGATCGTCCTGTTAAGATCGATTCAGTGATCGCCTTTTTTAGAAAAAAAAATAAAAAAGTGTCCCGAAGACACGAAAACAGGCGTGGTTAAGGTGTCGTATGGTTAGGAGGTGCCCTTTCAACAGGGCTGCAGAGAGCTTCAATTCGGCGTTTAACAAAGTTAAAATGATGCCAATCGGTCTATCGTTATGTCAATTATTTACAAATATATAACCCTTCAGATTTCAAAATATTTCGGTATTGTCCTGACTTTTGTCATCGGAATATATATTGCCGTCGATTTTTTTGAAAAGATAGACGATTTTATGGAAGCAGGGTTGCCGTATTCGAAGATCCTATTTTTTTTTATATTGGAAATCCCATTTGTTATTGCCCAGATCCTACCGATTTGTATTTTGCTGGCGGTTCTCATTGTTTTTAGTCTCATGACCCGACACAATGAGATCGTGGCCCTAAGAAGCAGTGGCATCCGTATTTATTATCTTTTTAAACCGGTGGTTATTATTGGATGTATCTTGGGCGGCCTTCTTTTTTTCTTTTCCAATGTCATTGTCCCCATTACAAAGGCAAAGTCAAATCAGATTTGGCTTAGAGAAGTCCGCAAGGAATCCACCGTCATTACCGAGGAAAAAAACATTTGGATTAAAGGTAACCGTCTTATAACACACATAAATTATTTTAATCCAAAGGTAAAAATCATTTATGGAATCACCGTGTACCGATTTGATCAAGGTTTCCAACTCATCAGAAGAATCGATGCCCAGGAAGGTGCCTTCAAACAGAATAAATGGCTTTTAACCGGAATAATGGAACAGAATTTGGACAAGGAACAGGGGGATTACCATATTACCTTCCGCGACCAGCAGGTTGAGGAGCTCGACTTTATACCCGATGATTTAAATCGGGTGGCCAAAAAATCGGAAGAAATGACCTATAAAGAGCTTTCGGCATATATAAAAAAAGTTGAGACGGAAGGATATGATGCCACCAATTACCGGGTGGACCTCTATGCCAAAGTCGCCTTTCCTTTTATCTGTATCATCATGTGTATGGTGGGAACCGGCATCGGCGTTAGAGGAAAAATAAAGGAAGGAATGCCGGTTGTCATCGCATACGGTATCGGCACGGCATTCCTATACTGGATTTTTTACAGCTTTTGCCTCTCTCTGGGATACGGTGGAATGCTGCCGCCCAGCATTGCTGCATGGATTGCGAATCTGGCTTTTTTCTGTTTTGGAGCTGTGACATTATTAAATGCTGAATCATGATGACGGGCAACCACGGACACGTAAAGCCCTACTCGTGAATCGTTATAAAAGGACAGCCGGTGAGATTTTTTTATAATATATTGCTTTATTTTCTCATGGGCATCGGGTTCCCGGTATTTCTTCCCCTGGCGCTTTTTTCCGAAAAGCGGCGGAAAACAATCCTCCAGAGGCTGGGGCTTGTGCCGTTGCCGCCTGGGATGATACGGCGGTGCTCACTTCCTTCTGATGCAAAAATTGTGTGGGTCCATGCACTTTCGGTGGGAGAGGTAATTTCCGCGGTTCCACTGGTTAAACGGTTAAAAGAGCGCTCCCATACGAGACATATCGTGTTTTCTGCTTCTACTAAAACAGGTTTTGATATTGCCAACCAGTATTTTAATGATTCTGTTAAGGGTATCTTTTATTTTCCGTATGATTTGAAATTTTCAGTAAAACATGTTGTAGAGAAAATTGCTCCAGACGTTGTTGTCATCGTCGAGACGGATATTTGGCCCAATTTTCTTTTTGAGATGAAAAAACGGCAGACCCCTGTTGTTCTTGTGAATGCAAGGCTGTCCAACAAATCTTTTACGGGATACAAACGATTCGATTTTTTTGCAAAGCCGCTGTTTTTATCTTTTGCAAACATTTGTACCCAGTCCGTGGAAGATGCCACTCGCTTTCAAGCCCTTGGTGTTCCCTCCCATCGGACGATGGTTACCGGCAATATTAAGTTTGATCAGGAATTCCAGTTCCTATCCACCGAAGAGATAGAAGCTTTAATGAAATGGTTGCAGATACAGCCCTCGCAAAAGGTACTGGTGGCGGGGAGCACGCATAACGGTGAAGAATCGATACTTGTCGACGCTTTTTCCAAGATGAAAACCGAGTTTAAAGATCTGGTTCTCGTCGTCATCCCCAGAGACCCGGAACGCGCCAAATCGGTATATCGTATTTTTCAAACTGCCGGTTTTTCTGTGGGTCTCATAAAAGAAATGGAAAAGACATCCGAAGGTCAACGATTCGATGTGATGGTGGTCGGTCTCATGGGAATTTTGAAAAAACTCTATGCAATCGCCGATATCGCCTTTATCGGCGGGAGTCTGATAGCCTGCGGCGGGCACAATCCACTTGAACCGGCGTTGTTTGCAAAACCGATAATATTCGGGCAGGATATGAGCGATTTTGCGGAGATATCCAAATTCCTCATGGATTCAGGAGGGGCTGTCAGCGTTCATGACTCAGCGTCCCTTTTTGAAGCTGCAGCGGGACTCCTTAGAGACCCTATAAAAGCCATGGAGATGGGAGAAAAAGCCCAACAGGTTTTCAACGCCAACAGAGGTGCTGTTGAAAAAACATTGGGGGTGGTTGAAACGTGTTTAGAAGCTATCTCAAAATAATCTTTTGGCCCAATCTCGGCGTTGGAACCTTGTTTTAAGTCCTCGACATACTTGAAGTATGC
>JAHECI010000005.1 GCA_024641825.1 Desulfobacterales bacterium
GGGATCGGCGGATTCAGCCCGCTGACCGGTTTTATGACCCGAGCGGACTGGAAAGGGGTATGTGAAAATTTTCAGCTTGCCGATGGAACCTTCTGGCCAATTCCGGTCACTTTATCCGCGGGCAAGGACGATGCTGACAGCATCAAGGTCGGCGATGAAGTAGCGCTTTGTGATCCGGATACCGGTGACATAATGGGCACCATGAAGGTCACGGAAAAATTTGAAATGACCGAGGCCGACAAAAAGTTCGAATGTGAAAAAGTCTATATGGGTGAAGGTACCTCGACTGTCGAGGAATTCTGGAAGATTGCCGGCGAAGATCATCCCGGCGTCCAGATGGTCATGGCCCAAAAAGAATTCAGCCTTGCCGGACCGGTCAAGGTTTTAAGCGAAGGTGAGTATCCGACCAAATATGCCGGCGTCTATATGCGGCCGGAACAATCCCGAAAAATCTTCGAAGAAAAAGGTTGGAGTGAAATTGCCGCCCTTCAGCTCAGGAATCCCATGCACCGATCCCATGAATACCTCTGCAAGATCGCAGTGGAAGTTTGTGACGGCGTGTACATTCACTCTCTGGTCGGAAACCTGAAACCCGGTGACATTCCCGCCGAAGTTCGCGTAGAATGTATCGACGCCCTTGTGAAGAACTACTTTGTGGATAAAAATGTGGTCCAGGGCGGCTACCCGCTGGACATGCGGTATGCCGGTCCCAGGGAAGGCCTGCTCCACGCCACCTTCCGCCAAAATTACGGGTGCTCCCGAATGATTATCGGCCGAGACCATGCAGGCGTAGGCGATTTCTACGGCATGTTCGAAGCCCAGACCATCTTTAACAAGATTCCAACCTCTGACGATCCTGGGAAAAATTTGCTTTGCCAGCCTTTAAAGATCGACTGGACATTCTACTGTTACAAGTGTGACGGCATGGCCTCACTCAGAACCTGTCCCCACGGCAAGGAAGACCGGGTTCTTCTGTCCGGAACCATGCTGCGGAAGATGCTTTCAGAGGGCGGAGAACTTCCCGATCACTTTGGACGTGATGAAGTGGTTGCAATCCTCAGGAAATACTACGAAGGGCTCACAGAAAAGGTCGAAATCAAGATGCACGGCGCCGCCACCGGCGATAGTAAAAAATAGTCGAGCAACCGAAAATGGGTTAGTGTTGCCCGTTAAATAAAAAAGGGGAGACGATGCGTCTCCCCTTTTTTTTATTATTTTTTTAAAAACGCCAATTTTTGATGGCAAAGTAAAAAGTTTCAAATTCCCCCGCATAAAACCAGCGGGATAAAAAGGCGCGCAAATTCCGAGGAACGAGGCGTACTCACAGTACGCCGCAGTGACGAGGAATGCAGCGCAACGCAGAAGTTGGACTTTTTACGAAGCCATCAGTTATTGTCTTTTGGAGTACTCATTATATGTCATTGCCACCGTCCGGTAAACGAGATGGGCCAGTTTTGAGAACGGCAGGAATGCAAACAGGTTGAATACAAAAATCAAATGGATGAAATACATAAAATAGGTCAAACCGGCCAAACCGGCCAGCCGGGTTCCCTCTGTAAGTATACCGGTGACACCGAGCCCCAATACGAGCCCCAGCAAGTACCAATCCTTATAAGTGGAGGTCTGGTCTTTTTTCGCCAGACGGTTTTTAATCATTAAAGCACTTCCGATAATGAGGGCCACGCCGCTGGCATTTGCCAGCCATTTGACAGGATTCAACTGTGAATAAGGACCATGCTGCTGAAAAACATATAGGACAACAAAGAATATGTTGGTTACGATAAAAAGCCCCACAAACGACCAGAATACCATGAGGTGGGCTGTGGCACGGTCTTTGTTTTCCGAACATTCAGAAAACTTGTCATGTTTTAATATGGTCGGCAAAATACCGGGCAGTGCCTTGACAAATCCGATAACATTGAATTCTTTATTCTCGGTCTTGCCTTCCAGGACGGCATTTTCATGGATATTTGCGATAAATCTTTTCAGGCCTAAAGCGAAAATCACAACCACCCAGATCGCCAATGGAACAAAGATCATATCCACCAGCCATGTGGAAAAGAACTGAGAATGCGAAATCCCGTGTTCACCCAATTCCGGTGAAAAATCGAGGAGACCTGTGATAAGGCCCAGTACAATAAAAATTACCACGGGAATGGCCATAAGGATAGGGAGTTTTTTGGGATCGTTGACCGCTTTTCCGATGGCTTTGGGTACGGCATACTCCGCAATGGCATAGGAACGAACAGCGCCCAGCACTTCACCCGGTTTTGCCCCCCGGGGACACAGGGTGGTGCAGTCCCCGCAATGATGGCACAGCCAGATGTCAAGGTTATTGACCAGTTTGTCCTTTAACCCCCAGGATGCCGCGATCATCTCTTTCCTCGGAAACGGCTTGGTGTCCGGAGAAATGGGGCAGGCCACCGAGCAGGTCGCACATTGAAAGCATTTTTTCAGGGTGTCGCCCCCGAGCCCGATGACTTCTTTAATAAAGCCGACATCAGGCTCTATCAGGTATTTGTCTGTCATATGGATACCTCCTGCTATTAAAAAAATGAACATTGACGATTGAAGATTTTTAATCTCATCTGGAGACCGATTCAACCTTCAATCGCCAATTGAAAATCATCAATCCCTAAAATCCCTTGAACGGATTCGGACCCAGCTCTTCAACTTCTTCTACAAAGTCATTGATCATTTTGGGAAGCTTGTCATACTCGTCGATGGCAATCGTAAACTGGGTCACCCGTTCTTCTTCCAGGGCCAGGCTTGACAGCGCGTCACCGATTTTCTGCATTCTGATGTCCGAAAGTTCGCTCCCTTTAATAAAATGGCACTGGTAGTCGTCGCCGTGTTGGCAACCCAACAGAAAAGCCCCGTCCATACCCTGGGCCAGGGCGTCTTTGATCCAGATGACATTCATGGAACCCAAACAACGAATGGGAATAAACCGAACGTCGGCGGAGTAGACAAGCCGGTTCAAACCGGCGATGTCCAGCGCCGGATAGGCGTCGTTTTCACACACAAACCCGACAATCCGGAACGGGGGCTCGTCATAATCGTCTTCTGAAGGCACGCCGATGGCTTTGACCATGGAACCGACACTGTCGATGTTATAATCGGCAAAACCGATGATACGCTCGGGACAGGCGCCCATACAGGTACCGCACCGTCGGCAGCGGGCCGGATTCGGCTTGGGGGTTCCCTTTTCATCATCATCCAGGGCCCCGAAGGGACATTCTTCGGTACATCGCTTACACTGGGTGCATCTCTGGAAGAAAAAATCCGGAAATGTCATATCCCCGGACCTGGGATGGACGGAAACGCCGCGGTTTACCGATTCAATGCACTGGATTGCTTTGAGGGCGGCACCGGTGGCATCTTCCATGGATTCTTCTATGGTCATGCTTCGCCGAACGGCGCCGGCCGCATAAATGCCGGTCCGCTGGGTTTCATAAGGAAAGCAGATATAATTGGAATCGCAGTAGCCGTCGAAAAGACCGATATCCCGGAACGCCGGGCCCTGCCGATACGCCAGGTTGACCACCGGATCATCAACGGTAGCCGGAACCATACCGGCCGCCAGCACCACCAAATCGGCCTTGACTTTGACCTTTTCTCCCAAAAGGGTGTTATCGGCTTCGACAATCATGCCGTCGCCGTTTTTGGAAACATTGATCACTTCCCCTTTGGTCATGAAGATCCCTTCATCCTGCTGGATACTTTTGTAAAAATTTTCCAAAAGGCCGGGTGTCCGCATGTGCTGGTAAAAGATATAGGCCTTGCCGTCGTCATAATCTTCGCGGACATATTTGGCCTGCTTTAACGATACAAGGCTTGTGACCGAACCGCAGTAGTCAAAGTCGGCATCATCATCTCCTTTGCCGGGACTCTGAACAAAAACAACCGACTTGGCTTCTTTACCGCCCGAGGTGACGATCTTGCCTTGGGCCGCCATCTCCTCAAATTTGTGGTTGGTAACGACATCCGGAAGTAAACCGTATCCGAGATGTTCGAGTTCACCGGCTTCGGGTTCAAAGGGGCGCCAACCGGCAGCCAGCACAACGGCACCGAATTTTTCACCATCGGGATCGAACTTCAGAATATCGAGCTTGCCCTCGTTGTACTCCAGATAACGCTTATGTTGTGCTTCAACATCCAGTTCTTTACCGTTCTCATCGAACTTCATTTTTTCCGGAAGCGGGAAAGGAACGTCAAACTTCATTTTTTCACCGGGTTTTTTAAGCGTTACGGTGAAATCCCCGGGCTCACCGGCGATACGGGCAACGATGGTTTCGGTTTTAACGGTAATACTGTCAAAGGCTTCAAGTTCTTTGATTTTGCTTTCAATAACCGGTGGCACCAGGTTTTCATAAGGATCGCCGGTGGGCAGCTGTTTGCGAATTTTGGCTGCATAGCCGCCAATTGCCGATTCTTTTTCGACAATGGTGACGTCATAACCGGCCTTGGCTGCATCCAGGGCCGCTGAAATCCCGGTGATACCGCCGCCGATGACCAGGATTTTTCTGCTCAGGGCTTCCAGCTTGTACGGCTCCGGCAGCTTGATTTTTTCAACCTTGGCCATTCCCATTTTCAGATAATCTTCGGCCAGCATCTGAAGGCGGTCAAAGTGTTCTTCATCGTCTTTTTGCTCTTCAGTCAGGGCGGGAAATTCGGATCTGGGATGGGACCAGACCGTCTGTTCGCGTAAGTTCACCCGGTCGACGATACAGCCCTCAAAGTTAAACACATCATAATTGACCCGGCGGGAACAGGCCGCAATAACCAAGGTGTTGTACCCATCGTCGGCGATACCCTTTTTGATGAGTTCAACCCCTTCCTTTCCGCATAAGAAAGGATGCGTTTTAACCGGATAACCTTCTTCTTCCGGGACTTCGCACAGCGCTTCCATATCAAGGGCATCCCCGATGCCGCATCCTGTGCAAATATATACACAATACTTTTTATCCATGAATAACCTCCTACTTCCTCACCAGGGTTTGAATCGCTTTAAGGGCCATTCCGGTGGCATTCTGGTTTGACGAAACCACATCTGCCGGTTTGTTGGCACATCCTGCAGCAAACATGCCACCTTTTTCAAAGTCGTTGATGATAAAGCCGTCTTCGTTATATTTCAGATCGGAAGGCAGTTTGTCTATCGCTGCTGTCGGCTGCATACCGGTGGCAAGGACTGCCATTTCAACGGTTTGCTTGATCTTTTCACCAGTGACTGCATTTTCTGCAACCACGGTGATATTGCCGGTCCCTGGATCTTCACTCACTTCGGCAACCTTGCCTTTGATTAGAAAGACATTTTCATCGTCTTTGATGGTCCGGTAAAATTTCTCATACCGCTGGCCCGGTGATCGGATATCGATATAAAAGATATAAACCTTGGCGTCCGGATAGGCTTCCCGAATGTAGGTGGCCTGCTTCAAAGAGGCCATACAGCAGATATATGAACAATATGGAAGATAGTTTTCATCTCTGGAGCCGGCGCACTGGACAAATGCAATGCTCTCGGGTTCCTTGTCGTCCGACGGACGGATAATTTTCCCTTTGGTCGGACCGTTGGGAGACGCAAGTCTTTCCATCATCATGTTGGTAATAACATTCGGATATTGCCCGAAACCGAGATTGTCAATCTTGGTGGCGTCATAAGGCTCCCACCCTGTAGCCCAGACGATGGCACCCACTTTAAGGTTGGTGGTTACGGCCGCCATGTCGAGATCGACGGCATCGTATTTACAGGCTTCCTTACATTTTTGGGCATCCTCGGTTCCGATAATTTGAGGAGAAATTACATAACGGGTCGGAAACGCCATTTCAAACGGCAGATACGCCCCCTTGATCTTGTTCATTCCAAAATTGAAATCACTGGAAATTTCAGTTTCACAGGCCGCCTCACAATCGCCGCAGCAGGTACAGTTTTCATTGACATATCTGGGGCTCGACTTGACTGCAACCTCATAACTCCCCGGCGTGCCCTCGACCTTTTCAACCTCAGCCTGTGTTAAAACGGTTATTCTCGGATTATCTTTTATCCTCCGGAAATTGATTTCCAGACCACAGCTCGGAGGACATAGCTTGGGAAAATATTTATTTAGCTGTGCCACTCTTCCGCCTAAGTAAGGATTTTTTTCCACCAAAAACACGTCGTATCCGACTTCGGCAGCTTCGAGGGCCGTGGTCAAGCCGCTTATCCCTCCTCCAACAACCAAAATGCTCCCGTTTGAAGGGGCTGCTTTGTTTTCTGTCATGCTATCCCTCCGTACAATATAAATTCAGTGATCCTGACCGTCGTGGAGCCTGTATAGGGCTCGGAATGTTGTTTGAATAGTTGAGTGATGCTGTCCAGGGAGAGTGATGAAGTGATGGCGTGATGGCGTAATGCATTTAATGGAAGCGCTGAAATTTCTGATTTTCCATCCAATACTCCAAATTAACCAATATGAAAAATCCCTGGATACCACCCAAATTCCTGCGTGTCAGAAGTTCTGAAGTTCAGGGGTTTAAAAAAAACGATATCGAATTAATAAAAACCTCCAGGCGTCTTTAAGACGCCTGGAGGCGTATCAGATTAGGTTAAAACCGATTCAGCATTAATCAGGGATGATCTTGATGTAATCTTTCTTGAAGATATCCCATTCTTTTGCCTTGGGATCAAACTTGGAGTTGACGAAGCAGAACCAGTTCTCGTCATCCTGTCCCGGATAGTCGGCCTGATAGTAGAATCCCGGATAACGGGTTTCTTTGCGGTACTGGATGTGACGCAGGTGAGACTCGACCGTCCAGATGCGGTGCTCGATTTCCCAGCAGCGCATCAGCTCATGGAGGTCACCGGCAGCCAGCTTTTCACAGTCTTCGCGCATCATCAAGAGCATATCCATGATGATTTCCAGACTCTTGGAACTGGTCATGTAGTAGGTGGCCGTACCGGCGCCATACTCATGGGTAGCCTTCATCAAACGATACATCATCCCTTCGGGTTTGAGATAATTGGGGTTGATATTGATGGCCGTGGTATAATCTTTATGCTCAAGGAATGTTCTCACCGGCTTGTAAATCAGGTCCACCAGCTCTTCCTTGGACTGGCTAAGGGTCGGTTTAAAGTCGGCATTGTCACGTACAAACCGGGCCATGGATTTGGCGCAAATACGCCCTTCTGCATGGGAACCGGAGGAGAATTTGTGACCGGAAGCACCCACACCGTCACCGGAGGTAAACAGGCCGTTGACCGTGGTCATGCGGTTGTACACCTTGCCTTTGTAGCGGATTTTGTAGGCATCGGGGATCCAGTCATAATCAGGTCCGGAGGTCCACAGCCCGCAGCAGCCGGAATGGGATCCCAGCAGATACGGCTCAGTGGGCATAATCTCTGAGGTCTTCTTGTCCGGCTCGGTGTTCGTGCCGCACCACAGGTTGGCCTGTCCGCAGGTCATATCCAGGAAGTTTTCCCAGGCTTCTGATTCCAGGGCCTTCATTTCTTTCTTGTCCAGCTTTCCACCCATTTCTTTAAGGGCTGTGACCGTATCCATCATGACCGGGCCGCGGCCTTCCTTCATCTCAAAGAGCATCAGGTGGTTTCGGAGACAGGTGGGCGTAATGGCGGCGGTTCCGTAAGGTGCATATCTCTGAAGCTCTTTTTTGGCGGCGTCACTGCCCACGTAGCCTTCACCCAGGCCGTTGACGGTTTTGGCCTTGAAGAGCAAGAACCAGGCGCCGACCGGGCCGTAACCGTCTTTGTAACGGGACGGGGTGAAACGGTTTTCCATCATGGTAAGCTCGGCACCGACCTTCATGCACATGGTGTAGGTGGAACCTGCGTTCCAAACCGGATACCAGGCACGGCCTTTTCCTTCACCGACGCTGCGGGGCTGGTAGATGTTTACAGCACCGCCGCAGGCAACCATCATGGTGTTGCATTTAATAATGAAGACTTTGTTTTCACGAACGGAAAAACCGACCGCGCCGGCGATTCTGTTTTCTTCATTGGCGTCCAGAAGAAGCTCGACGATAAAGCAACGTTCCAGAATATTTTCGTCGCCAAGGGCCAGCTTGGCAGCTTCGGCAACGATTCTTTTGTAGGATTCGCCGTTAATCATGATCTGCCATTTTCCGGTACGGACAGGTTTGGCGCCACCCTTTAAGGTCCCCATTTTCAGGCCTTTTTTACCGTCCATTTTCTTTCCGTCGTCGGACAGTTTCCACATGGGAAGGCCCCATTCCTCGAACAGAAATACGGAATCGTCCACGTGACAGCCCAGATCAAAGATAAGGTCTTCACGGACAATGCCCATGAGGTCGTTGCGGACCATACGGACATAGTCATCGGGCGTATTCTCGCCGATGTAGGTGTTGATTGCTGAAAGCCCCTGGGCAACAGCGCCACTACGCTCCATAGCAGCTTTGTCACACAGCAGGATTTTTGCGTCAGGTGCCCATTTCTTAACCTCGAAAGCAGTTCCGCAGGCAGCCATGCCGCCGCCTACGATCAGAATATCAACTTCGCGCTCTTCAACTTCCGGATCCCTGACAGCTTTGAGTTCTCCCAAAGGTTTATTCGGTAATGCCATGTTATATCCTCCTTAATCAAAATATTCTAAATTGATCATCAAACCGTAGTTTTGAAAACCCGTTACCGCTTAAACAGTTGCCTGCGGTTTTGGAATTTCATAACCATCTGCCTCTTGGGTGGAAAGTAGCTCGCTGTCAAGATTTTTGCCTGCGAGATCAAGATACGCATTGGCAGCGCCTTCAGGCGTTGTCCGGATGGGGAACTTAAAGCGCTTGATGGTTCCGTTCCTGAACTTACAGGTCCACATGACATCCTCGGTTCCAAGCATCGGCATAATGCTGCTTCCCAGCGGTACAAAGTCGGCATAACCTCTGACTTCGATTGCCTGGGTGGGGCAGATCTTGACGCATGAAAAACATTCCCAGCACTGATCAGGCTCCTGATTGTAAGCCTTCATTTCATTGGGTTCCAGAACCATCAGGTCGTTGGGGCAAATGTACATGCACGCGGTCTTGTCCCCGCCTTTGCAGCCATCGCATTTTTCGGTAATTACGAAACTTGGCATTTAGTTACCTCCTAATTTTGTTTTGAAAATAATTCAGCATTTCAATCGGTTCTAAATAGTCTCTGGTACAATTTCTAGGCTATTTGCACCTCCCTTCATAATCTTGGCCCAACGGGCCGTCTTTTCTTAAGTGTAAAAATCCCTATTCTTATTTTCTAAATCACCTTTCCAAGTGATAAAAAGTTCAGGTTGACAAGGTAAATAATTTTCTATAAAATCAACAAGATAGCAATGAACCTAAAAGTCAAAAAATTTAAATAACAATTAACATTATCCTTGTCAAGGACTTTTGGATAAACTAAATTATTAATTTATAACCCATAGAATCATCCGTTTGCCAGATCCTATATATAGTCAACAATACTTCGTCATATACCACATGTTGTGGTTAATAGGATTCAGGTTGTGTGTTTCATTCAGCTAATGAATTTCATACAGAATTTTACAGAATTTTGCTGCTTGTCGAACGGTAAACGTACCAATCATACAGTTTACAAGACACGAACTCGAACAAGGGAGGCGGTGCCCGCCGGTTATTTGTTATTTGTTATTAGAAAATTGAGGTTGGAGGGTGGTGCTGCGCGTAAACCGCTTGGCGCAAAGCGCAGAGAGTAAAGCAGTTCCCAAAAAAATATTTTCCAATTGAAATGCATGTGGTCACAATTTCGGTAAGCTGTAGGATTGTTCCGTTTTGATCGGGAAGCTGTTTGAGCAAATTAGAGCGCGTTAAAGTGAACAGCAAAGAGGTTGGTCAAAATTATGGATAATTATCATTTTCCCGCCGTGCAATCTTAATACGTAAGACCTGTTCGCTTTTACGCGGTTTTTTTTGCGAGTTCTTGCCGATCAAAACGGAATTGTCCTGCAGCTGAAACGGGATGTTATTTTAAGAAAGGATGTTGATCCATGGAAAACAACATATCCCCCATTTCGTCGAACGACACCTTCACGTTTTCATGCTCCCAAAAAGTCGCCTGTTTCAATGAATGTTGTCGAGATCTGAACCAGTTTCTCACCCCTTACGACATCCTGCGCCTTAAAAACAGACTCGACTTGACATCGCGTATTTTTCTTGAGCGTTATACCACCCAGCACATTGGTCCTGAAACCGGACTTCCCGTAATCACGCTTAAAACAGACTACGCTCACAAATTTAAGTGCCCGTTTGTGACCGAGTCAGGATGCAGGGTATACGAAGATCGTCCGTCCTCGTGCCGGACGTATCCGCTGATCCGGGTTGCATCCCGGTCCAGAGAAACCGGCACGGTCACCGAACAGTACATGCTGTTAAAAGAAGCGCACTGTTTGGGATGTAAACAGGGACACCGCTGGACGGTGCAGGATTGGATAGAAAATCAGGAGGTTGCCATTTACAATCAAATGAACGACATGTTCATGGAGATCATCGGCCTCAAACATCACCGCTTGCCCGGTCCGCTGGATGTAAAATCGGGTCTTATGTTTCACCTGGCGTGTTATGATCTTGACACCTTCAGATCCCATATCTTCGATAACGATCTTTTAGGTGACTGGAATCTGGACCCAAAGACGATAGATGCCCTAAAACATGACCATGTCGAGCTGTTGAAACTCGGTTTTGAATGGGTCAAAGAGACCCTGTTTGGAAAACCTTGACAGGATTAGGGATGAAACTATGAAAATCAAAGATAAGGTCGCGCTGGTTCTCGGCGCGATAAAAGGAATCGGCAAAAGCATCGGACTGGCCCTTGCAGACGAAGGGGCCAAGGTCGCTTTTAACTATTTCGACTGGGAAGAAAGTCTTGTTGAATTAAAACAAGATGTTGTCAAAACCGGCCAGGATCACCTGCTCATCAAAACAGATTTGCTCGAGGGCGAGAAAATTCCAGAACTTGTCAAAAAAGTCGTGGATCATTTCGGCCGACTCGACATTCTAATCAACAACATCGAACGGGGCGGATGGCCGGTGGTTCATGGACCGTATGTTCAGGGACAGTGGGACCTGGAACTGGCCACCACCTTGCGGACAAAAACATGGACGTTTGAATCCGCCCTCCCCTATCTTAAAAAATCGGGGGACGGCGTGGTCATAAACCTTTCGTCCATTGCGGCCATCGTGGGCCGGTCGGGTCCTGCCAGCTACATATTCAACGAAGGCTATGCAGCAGCCAACCGCGGCGTTTCTTTGTTGACCGAGACCTGGGCCCGCATGGGCGCTCCGGAAGTGCGCGTCAATGAAATCATGCTCGGTTTTGTTGAAACCCGTCATGGGGAAAAAACCAGGGGCTGGGGCTTGCTCACCGATGCACAGAAAGCAGCGATTAGGGACCATACCCTCCTCTTGCGTTCCGGCACCCTGGCGGATGTGGTGAAAGCCGTTCTTTTTATTATAAAAGACGCGCCCTTTATGACGGGAAGCGTTCTACGGCTTGACGGCGGTTATGTCCTGGGTGGCGAAAAGGTCGCGCCCATGCCCAAAGGGGTGCTTTGAAATTAAATAGGGTTGAATGAGCACTCGTTGAATATCGAATGTCGAACAAGGAATTTCGAATAATAAAGGTTTTCATTATCAATACTTGAGGTTTTGTAAAAAGTCTTTTGTGAGGGACTTCGAGCAAAATCAGACTTTTTACGAAACCGTCAATATTCTGCGGTTCAAAAATAGTTCGCGTTCCTTCGTAAAGCTAACGCATTTTAAAATATTTAGATTGAATCCCCCAGACGTAAAATTTTACCCATTCAAATCCGAATTTCATCAATTCCCCATCATCGGAACGGATTTGTTTCAAGATTTTTGATTTTACTTTATAGCGCTTTAAAAAGGTGCTTTTAAACAAAAATTCACGGAATGGGTCCATATTGTAGGTGGCCATGAACGCCATCTTGGCTTTGGGGCCTTCCGTCCCCTGGGAACCCCAGGGATCCGTTTGGAAAAGGCGTTTCAATTCCGCCCATCGAGCGGTCATTTTATTATATAAAACAGCATCTTGATCCTTGGCCCATGTTTGGGGGGTCCACTCTTTTTTTTCGTGCTGTCCCATACAGAAGTCCGGCGGTTTAAAAAAATGAACAACCTCTGTTCGATTCCCCTCGACATCATAAAAAACCCCCTGCTCCACCGGAAAGGTACGGCAGGTATCGGGACGATCCGGATACACCGAACAGCCGGAGGCATTTAGAAACGGGCAGGTTTTTTCTTCATTTTCAGACATCTGCAAAAGTACTTCGGGGAAAAAACTACCCGGCCGCAAGACAATATCGACGTATTTTTCCAGAAACCGATCCGAGTCCATATTCAGCCGCCGTTTCAGTCGGACAACGTCATAGGGGTACAAAAAAAGATTGAGATTTCGGCAGCATCGATTAAAACAGGGAATCCCCGGATAACAGTGAAAATTAAAGCTGTCTTCGGTTTCAAGCCGTCTGCCGGGCAGTCTGTCGAGATCGTCGATATCTATCTGTTTCATGCTTCACCCAACGAACAACAACCCATTATCTTTAATCCTAGAACCATCGATATGCTCTCCCATACCCCCCAGGTAACTTTTGTTAGTAAAACGTGAAACGTAAAAAGTAAAAAGTTGCTGAAAATCATCATATTAAACCCTAAAAGAGATTAATTATTTGAAGGGTCGGGGAGTTTTTATTCTAACTTCTTGAGTACCAGCGGAATGGATGATCTTTTTTTAAATCGGATGCGGTTTAAAAAAGATCATTCATGGAGCGACTTTATTAAAAAAACACCCCGACCCTTCAATTATTTAAGAATGTTATAGATAAACTCAACACATTTTCAAAGAATTTCTTGCCAACTTTTAACCTTTCACTTTTTACCTTTCACCGTTAACATGTCCGCCAACCGCCCTGCTCACTAAACCTCGAACCCTGAACCATGACACCTGAAACCCATCCGATCCTCATCGATGACCGTATGATCTTATCATCTCAGCAACGGTCATCTTGATTTTTATCGGCATCCCCACAGCCTGCCTGAGCTCCTTTTCCAGCCCTGCCATTTCCAGATAGAGCGGGGTCCGGTCAAACTTAAAACGCGGTTTCCCTTGAAACTGTGTGGTGAAAGCGCCACACCCCGAAGCCTGCACCAATCCCCCCCCGGGACTCTGAAGTTCGTGGGGAATGCCGTGCAATCTGCATATCATGGGCCGGTAAGCATAAAGGAGACAGACGCTGTCGACACACAGGGGGCACATCATTCGTACCGGAACGCCTTTTGCATCGGCATGACCGGTTTCCCGGCAAACCTCCAAGGCCCGGCCCGTTATCTGGGCCCGTCTTTCACCATCAAGGGTGTTGAGGCCGTCAAGAATATAGAGGTATTCCAAAAGGGTATAATGATAGAAACGGGTGAAGCAGCAGTTGTCGTCGCACCCCGTACAGTTGAAGCCATAATAATCCGCTGCTGCCTGGTATTTTCCATCCATGGCTGCGTAGATTTTTTTTAACCGGCCCAGGAAAGGAAGATAGGTGTTCCGGCCGACTCCGGCCAAGAGATCATGGATAGGGTCCCGTGGGTTCATATATTGACCTTCACCGGGCTAAAACTGCGGCGAGGGGAAAAAGATTTTCTTGTAAAGGTTCAACGCATCTCGATCGGTCATGCTGGCAATGAAATCACAAACGATCCTTTCGATGGGAAGTCGGTTGTGATAACAGCCGGCCATCTGCATATTTTCAAGACTTTTCTGAAGCATCTTTTCATTCTCCAAGAAAAAGCCGTAAAGTTCGGACAAAATCTTTTTGGCTTTTTCAAATTCTTTGTGAACTCGCGGAGAACGATAGACCTTTTCATAAAGAAACTCTCTCAATACGGTCATGCTGGAATAGACTCGATCGCTCATCTCCAGACACAGCTTACCATCGCGAACACAGGTGGAAAATACCAGATCTTTTATCATGGTGTTGGCGCGTTCCGAATGGGTGCGTCCGAGAACCTTTATACACGAATCCGGAATCTGGTGGGAAGTGACCACGCCGCTTCTTACGGCATCATCCAAATCATGATTAAGATATGCCATAATATCGGCGATCCGAACGATATTTCCTTCGGTGGTGCAGGCCTCCTCGGCGGGATCATCCGGCATAATCTTTCCATACCCCTTGGAATGCTTTAAAATGCCGTCCCGCACCTCATAGGTCAGATTCAGTCCCCGACCGTTATTCTCCAGAACATCCACCACACGCAAGCTCTGTTCCTTGTGTGAAAAATCGGGGGAAAATATTTCTTTGAGAACCGTTTCGCCGCCGTGGCCAAAGGGCGTATGCCCCAGGTCGTGGCCCAATGCAATGGCTTCGGCCAAATCCTCGTTGAGACGCATGGCCCGGGCGATGTTTCTCGCAATTTCAGACACTTCAAGGGTATGGGTCAGGCGGGTCCGATACTCGTCGCCCAAGGGAGATAGAAAAACCTGGGTCTTATATTTTAACCGTCTGAAAGCATTGGAATATACAATTCGGTCCCTGTCCACCTGAAAAACGGTTCGGATGGGACAGAGGTCTTCTGATCTCCTACGGCCCCGGGATTCGGCGCTCACACATCCAAAAGGTGAAATAAAGCCTTTTTCACGTTTTTCAAAATCTTCGCGGATACTCATAATCGGAAAGTTATTCATAGGAAAATTAAATTGTAAAGAAATATTTGACCCTTTACATCCTGAAAATCTTATTTTATGCTTTTTTCCGGTTCGATATGAGATTATATTTATAATACACTGGCGCAATTTGAAACGCTAAATTTGATGAACTCGTAAAAAGTCTGATTTTTCTCGCTCCGCAAGCAATTTTGGGATTCATGACTCGCCTGGCTAAATTGCAAGAACTCGGGCTAACGCCCTCAAACAGCTTGCAATTTTTAACGCCAGACGCATCATGAATCTTTCTCCAAAATTGCTCGATGTCGCTCACAAAAGACTTTTTACGAAACCGTCAAATTTAGGTTTTATATAATTCCACTACCTGTTGACCACCCATCGATCCGGGTTGGAAAGGTTCAATAAAGCGTTGAAAGAGACCCAAGGGCATCACCTAGTTCTCGGCGAACTGATCGATTTTGTTACCGGTGAAACAATTCCGGACACTCATGACGAAAGATATCGGCAGCAACTGGCTCGATTGCTGGTGGCGCATAAAGGATACTTCAAAAACCAAATCCAGCCCCGCTTCGAACTTCGTGTAGCGGCTGAAAATAAACAAGCGATTTTGAAGATCGACTTTGTTGTTCACCTTTCCGAAAGGATCTGCATGATCCTAAAATACGGCCCCGGTTCTCTGGTTACCCGGCATCGACCCGCTTTGGCGGCATCGAGACTCGTGGCACCGTATCAGGTTCCCATTGCGGTGGTGACAAACGGCGAAGATGCAGACATACTTGAGGGTGCCACCGGCAAAATCATTTCATCCGGTCTCGAATCGATACCCGTCCAAGCCGAACTTGTCCAACGGGCTGAAAAAACAGACTTTGACCCCATATCGCCAAAACAGGCTGAAATGGAATCGAGAATCCTTTATGCCTTTGAAGTCGATGGGAGCTGTCCGTGTGACGACACCATCTGCAGATTATAACCCGCTGAAATTTATTTTATTTTGATGGAAAACCAGATATATGGACTATGAATATTTCATGAAAAAGGCTTTAGACCAGGCAAGAAACGCCTTATCCGCCGGAGAATTCCCGGTGGGATGTGTGGTGGTCCACAAAGACCGGATTCTGACCACCGGTGCCAGAAAGGGTACCGCCGGAAACATCCCCAATGAAATCGACCATGCAGAAATGATTGCGTTGAAGCGTCTGGCCGACCTGGAGATCCATAGGGATAACCAGCGAATCGCCCTTTTCACCACACTGGAGCCCTGCCTCATGTGCCTGGGCGCGCTGATTTTAAGCGGTATCAGTGAAATTGTATATGCCTACGAAGACGTCATGGGCGGGGGCTTGAGCTGCGATTTGAAAAATTTGATGCCCCTTTACAAAAACAGTCGAATCTCGGTTGTTCCCAACATTTTACGAAAAGAGAGCATCGAACTTTTCCAGACCTTTTTTAATAATTCTGAAAATTCTTACTGGCAAGGAAGCCTGTTGGCAGAATACACACTCAAGCAATGACCTCCTGGAAATTTTATCCGGCCGAAGCGGAAAACCACACGCTCCTTGACGGTGATTTATTTATGCCGTCTAAATGAAAGAACCGAATGACAGAAACCCATGGTTTTATTTTCTTGCATTTTTTTCTTGCATTTATTAGGGTTTTTATATATTTCAGACTTCGATTTATGTTTGTAATGCCTCACATGGGGTATCTTTATAAAACAGAGGGCTCTCCTCTGTTTTCGTGTGAGTAAAAATGGCAACAATTTATGGCTCAGGAGGTGAAGGTATAGCTATTTCGAAACGTACAACTCGGGGAAACAGATCAAATAGAATAAACATCAATAGAAATATAAGGGCAAAAGAGGTCAGAGTCATAGACCCTGACGGCAATCAGATCGGCGTTATACCGACGTACAAAGCAATTGCTGTTGCCAATGATTTTGGCCTTGATCTGGTGGAAATTTCACCGAACGCCGATCCTCCTGTTTGTAAAATCATGGATTACGGCCGGTACAAATATGAACTGACCAAGAAAAAGCAGGAGGCCAAAAAGAAACAAACCACATTTCAGCTCAAAGAGATAAAGGTGCGTCCAAAGACGGGTGACCACGACCTTAACACAAAAATCGGCCACATCAAGAAGTTTATCAATCGAAAGGATAAAGTCAAGGTAACCGTCATTTTCAGGGGCCGAGAAATTACACTCACCCAACAGGGCCGGATACTGCTCCAAAAGATTGTTCAGGAAACAGAAGAGATTGCATCGGTTGAACAGCATCCCAAAATCGAAGGCCGCACCATGGTGATGGTCCTTGCACCCAAACCCGTATAAAAATAATTCTGTCTTGACAACCCGTTATTGTAAATAATAAAAGGCGGTTGATCATCGGAAGCGTCAATTAGCTGTTGATGAATTCATGCCCTTGCGAATTCATTAATAATGTTTAACATATTCTGTTTATGTAGATGGCGTGGGCTGGAATCTGTCTATGGTTCACGCCATCTATGTTTGAACCATCGGAGAGGATAAAAAATGCCAAAAATAAAAACAAATCGCGCCGCAGCAAAGCGGTTTAAAAAAACAGGAAAAGGCAAATACGTCTTTGCAAAATCCCATGCAAGTCATATTTTAACCAAAAAAACCACCAAACGAAAACGTGGTTTAAGGAAAAGTCAAATCATCGACAAAGACAATATGAAGGAAATCAGACTGTTACTTCCCAATGGGTAACTGATTTGACATACTGTTTAGGAGAAAATCCATGCGAGTAAAAAGAGGTTTTAAAGCGAGAAAACGCAGAAAAAAGGTTCTAAAATTAGCCAAAGGATTTCGTGGCGGCCGCAGCAAATTATTTCGCACAGCCGCGGATGCCGTCGATAAGGCGCTGATGTATGCTTACCGGGATCGCAGAGTCCGCAAGCGTGATTTCCGGAGACTCTGGATTGCCAGGATCAATGCGGCTGCCCGGATGAACAATCTATCTTACAGCAAATTCGTTCACGGATTGAAGCTTGCCGGTGTTGAGCTGGACCGAAAAGTTCTGGCGGAATTGGCAATATCCGATCCATCGGGCTTTACTCAGATTGCCAAACTGGCATCAGAACAGCTATGACCCCAATCCGGATCGGCAACATAGAGAAACCAAAAGGGGTTTTGCTGTTGGCCTTAAATTTGTCCGGGAATGCTTTAGAGATAGAGTTCGAAATTGGAAAAAACCATAGAACAGATAAAAGAAGACGCGCTCAAGGAACTCGAACACGCATCTGACCCTGAAAGTATCAAGGCCATTTCTGTCCGGTATCTGGGCCGAAAGGGAGCAGTCACCGGGTATTTAAGGAATGTTTCACAACTGCCCAAAGAAATTCGGCCCACGGCGGGAAGAAAGGCCAACGAGACCAAAAAAACCCTTGAAGCATTATTCAAAAAAACCCTTAAACAACTTGAAGCATCCGCCGATGAAAAAGATGGCCGGTTGGATGTTTCGCTTCCCGGAAGAGTTGTCCCCCAAGGATCTCTGCATCCGATTACCCAAATTGCCCAGCAGATCACCAACATTTTTATCCGGCTGGGATTTGACGTTGCGGAAGGGCCTGAGGTCGAAACCGATTATTACAACTTCGAAGCGCTGAATATCCCTAAAAATCACCCTGCAAGAGATATGCAGGATACCTTTTATATATCCCAGAACATCGTTCTTAGAACCCATACCTCTCCGACGCAGCCCCGAATCATGGAAAAGCAGAAACCTCCGGTAAGAATAATTTCACCGGGCAAGGTCTACCGTTGTGATTCCGATTTAACGCACACGCCCATGTTTCATCAGGTTGAAGGGCTTTTGGTGGATAAAAATATATCCTTCGGCGATCTTAAAGGTATTTTGACCACATTTGTCCACCAGATGTTCGACCCGGAAACCAGTCTCAGATTCAGGCCCAGCTTTTTCCCCTTTACCGAACCGAGTGCCGAAGTCGATATTCGGTGCGTTATCTGCAGAGGCGATGGATGCAGAGTATGTTCAAAAACCGGTTGGCTGGAGGTCCTCGGTTCCGGCATGGTTCACCCGGCAGTGTTTGAAAATGTCGGTTACGACACCACCCGCTATTCCGGTTTTGCGTTCGGTATGGGGGTGGAACGGATTGCCATGCTGAAATACGGGATTGATGATATTCGAAAATACTTTCAAAATGATCTAAGATTTTTAAGGCAGTTTTAACATGAAGGTCAGTTTAAACTGGGTAAAAGAATACGTTAACGTGGATATGGATCCAAATGATCTGGCGGATGCACTCACCATGGCCGGGCTTGAAGTTGAAGCTGTTTCAGACCGTTACGATTATTTGAACCGTGTTGTCATCGGCCGGATAACCACCGTTGAACCCCATCCGAATGCCGACACGCTGAAACTCTGCCGTGTAGACGTCGGTGAGCGTGTCGTCACCGTTGTTTGTGGCGCACCCAATGTCAAAAAGGATATGCTGGCCCCGTGTGCGCTGCCCGGCGCGTGTTTCCCAAAAGGGCCGGTGCTTAAAAAAACCAGCATCCGGGGAGAGACTTCGGAAGGGATGCTCTGCAGCGAAGTCGAATTGGGACTCGGCATCAACAGTGACGGCATCATGGAACTTGGCAATAATCTTTCGGTGGGGGATCCCCTCAACAAGGCCCTGGATCTGTCAGACCCCGTGTTCGAAATAGACCTGACCCCCAACAGACCCGACTGCCTCAGCATCATTGGAACGGCTCGGGAAATTGCGGCATTCCAGAATAAAAAGGTGTCATATCCTGAAATTTTATTGCCTGAATCCTTTGATGATATTTCCAATCATACCTCTGTTACACTCATGGCCCCCGACCTTTGTCCGAGATATGCCGCCAGTCTTATTTTTGATATCACCGTTGGACCGTCTCCAATCTGGCTTCAAGATCGGCTGGTTTCAGTGGGATTGAAACCCATCAACAATGTGGTCGACATCACCAACTTCGTCATGATGGAGACCGGCCAGCCGCTCCATGCCTTTGACTTTGACCACCTTGCCGAAAACCGCATTGTGGTTCGGGCCGCCGGCCAGGATGAACCCTTTGTCACCCTGGATGGAAAAGAACGCCGTCTGGACCCGGAAATGCTGATGATTTGTGACGGTGAAAAGCCCGTTGCCCTGGCAGGTGTAATGGGGGGACTCAATTCGGAAGTCGAAAACACCACCACAAGGATTCTCCTTGAAAGCGCATATTTTGACCCGGTTTGCATTCGAAAAACATCTAAAAAAACAGGGTTGAATACCGATGCATCTCACCGTTTCGAACGGGGGGTCGATCACGGCGGTACCCTCACCGCCTTAAAGCGTGCGACACAACTCATTGTCGAAATCGGCGGCGGCAAGCTCGTTAACGGAATCATCGACGAATACCCAAATCCTTTTTCTGAAAAAACCATCGAATTCAACGGCACGGATTTAAATCGACATCTGGGCACCCATCTCCCTATAGATGATATCGGAAACTACTTAAAATCCATTGAATTTGAAGTTGAAACAATAGACGCCGACCGACTTCGGGTAATCCCGCCATCCTGCAGGGTCGATATCTCCAGATTTGAAGATATTTCCGAAGAGATTGCACGGCTATACGGCTATAACAATATCGAAACAACATTTCCGTTGATACCGGCCGAAGCATTCCATCCGTCAAAAAAAATCGAAGCCAGAAATCGAATCAAATTCCTGATGACGGGACTGGGGTTCAACGAAGCCATAAATTACAGTTTTGTCAGCGAAGGATCCTGCGACCTCCTCGAACTCGCCCCCGATGATCCCAGAAGGCAGATGGTGGGGATATTAAATCCCCTGTCCGAAGATCAGTCGGTGATGCGTACGTCTCTGGTTCCCGGGCTTCTTGAAACCATGAAGTACAATTTGTCGGTACAAAATAAAAATCTAAAGCTGTTTGAGATTGGCAAGGTCTTTATCGACACGGGCGAGGAAGATGCACAGCCGAATGAGATTGAAATGATTTCAGGACTATGGACCGGAACCGCCTTCGATATGGCCTGGTTTTCCAAAGCAATCGATTGTGATTTTTTTGACTTAAAAGGCGTGGTTGAACAACTGTTAGAGAAGCTGGGGGTTGTGGATACCATCTTCACACGAATGCCGCCCGCATCTTGTTTTTATACGAAACCCGGCGCTACGGCTCAAATTTTCGTTAACAACGAGTCCATGGGGCTTTTGGGAGAATTGCACCCTAAGGTACTTGCCAATTACGACTTGAAGCAAACAGCCTTTATTTTTGAACTTGACCTCGACCGGCTCATTCAGTTATTATCGGATGAAAAGCTCGCCCGTCCCATCCCGAAATATCCGGCAACATCTAGGGATATTACCCTTATTATTGATAAAAACGTTGAGGCACACAAGATCATTCAAACCGTTAAAGGGCTTGACGAGGAATTGGTGGAAACCATACACCTCTTTGATGTTTTTGAAGGAAGCCCGATTCCTGAAAAAAGAAAAAGTGTTTCATTGAGAATAACTTACAGATCTTTAGATGAAACTTTGGAAGATATCCGGATAAATCATATTCACACGAGCGTGACCCAGCTCCTGGTGGAAAAGTTTGATGCCACCCTGCCGGCCAAATAACCTTTGTTAAGGCACTTAACCCGAGACGCGGGAAAACCGATTCGTTTTCCGGTCGTTTACAAAACCGGCAACTTCAAGATGCAAAACACCCCATCTTTTCAAAAAGAATTGCCAAACAAACTCTACTTCAAAGTCGGAGAAGTCAGTGCCCTCGTCGGTGTTCCGGCCTATGTCCTTAGATTTTGGGAATCTGAGTTCAAAAAGATTAACCCCAAACGGACGCCTTCGGGACAGAGACTGTATCGGAAAAGAGATGTTGAGCTGATTTTGAAGATCAAGCATCTCTTGTATGAAAAAAAATTTACGATTCAAGGCGCAAAACAACACTTGAAAATAGCCCCCCCTGAGGAAAAAATAAAACCATCCGTTAACACCCTCGAGGAAATCCGCCTGGAACTGAAAAAAATCCGCGATCTTTTAACTTAATCTCTATCAATTCTAATTTGCTAAAAAAACGCAAAAATTTATTATTGAAAAATATTGACAATGAATATTTTTTGTAATAATTTTACTTTCGTTAGTTAGCGGGCATAACTCAGTGGTAGAGTACAAGCTTCCCAAGCTTGGAGTCGCGAGTTCAAATCTCGTTGCCCGCTCCATTAAAAGGTCGCCTTTTTATTATAAAGGTTAGAGGCCATTGAAACGTGTTCAATTGTGTTCAAGACCACGGCCGGTTCTGAGGAATTTGCAGAACTGGAAAGCTGTCAAGCTTACCGAAAGGGCGAAGGGCATAAAAGGCCCCGAGTCGACGCGGAAATTTTAACCGCAGGAATTTATGGAGTATCTTAAGGATTAAAATTTGAGACTGACACAGGGATTGAACGGAAGGGAACGTTTTTCAAAGACCTCGGTTGCCGAGTGTAGATTTTGGCAATGTACGTATGGTTTGGATTTAATTTTTTTCTCATGGGTAATTAAATGAACAGGTAACGTTTTCTATCCACCATAAGATCTACCTGAATGAGAAGAAACGGGCGACAGCCCGTTTTTGCATTTTTTTGGGGCGAAAGTTAAAAGGCCATTGAACGGTCAAAGGAAAAAGAAAGGAAAACCGCGACAAAACGTCAAGGGCAAACCCCAGGCGCCTGACCATCGGTCTTTGGCCAATGAGAAGAAAATGGTCGCCCGGGTAACAGATTTGCTCGAACCGTTGTTCTCCGCCGAGGGGATGGAATTGGTTTGCGTCGAGTATCAGCGCGAGCCGGGGGGCAGGACACTCCGTCTTTACATCGACAGGCCCGGCGGGGTAACCCTTGATGATTGCGCATATATCAGCCGTCAATCGAACGATCTGCTGGATGTATATTTAGAAAATACCGGACCCTATCGTCTGGAAGTTTCGTCGCCCGGGCCGAATCGACCGCTGGCGAAAAAAACGGATTTTGAGAAATTCAAAGGGAATCGCGTGCAGGTCCGAACCGGTCGTCCCATTGACGGTAAAAATAAATTCAAAGGTGTATTGTTGGGCATTTCGGAAGATCAGGTAAATTTGTCGATCAATGATCAAACCGTAAAGATTCCCCACGAGGAAATTATAATGGCCCGGCTAATTGACAAAGGGATACCATAAATTTATACGCCGCCGACAATGAACCCGTCAAACGTCTTTTGCCAGGGATATTGAGCACCCAAATGTGCACGGCGCGCAAAACAGACGATTTGTCAAACTGTTATGTGTGGGTGGAATAAATAATATTGGAGAAAATGAATGTTTATCTCGGATATCAAACGTGTCGTCGAACAGGTGAGTCGAGACAAGGGGATTGATCGTGACATACTCATCAAGGCCCTTGAAGAGGCACTGGGATCTGCCGCAAGAAAAAAATTCGGAAGCAAGGTCGATGTCGAAGTTCAATACAATGAATCGACCGGTGAAATCGAGGTCTTCCAGTTCAAGGAGGTTGCGGAGGTTGTGACAGAACCCGACCTTCAAATCACCCTTGAAGAGGGACGCAAGTTGGATCCGGAATGTGAAATCGGCGACAGCCTCGGAACAAAAATGGACACCGCCACCTTTGGTCGTATTGCCGCACAGTCCGCCAAGCAGGTCATCATACAAAAAATGAAGGATGCGGAACGGGATGCGGTCTACGCCGGTTTTATCGACCGAAAGGGTGAAATTATAAACGGAATTGTCCAACGTTTCGACCGGGGTGATATTATTGTTAATCTGGGGCAAACCGAAGGCGTCCTTCCGAGCCGGGAACAAATCCCCAAGGAATCCTATCGACGGGGGGATCGAATCCGGGCGCTCATCATGGACGTACTTCATGACACCCGGGGCCCGCAGATCATTCTTTCGAGAACGCATCCTGAATTTCTGATTTCACTTTTTAAAACAGAGGTGCCCGAAATTAATGAAGGGATCGTTACCATTATGGGTGCGGCTCGGGAACCTGGAGTTCGGGCAAAATTTTCGGTGACGTCAAACGATTCCGATATAGACCCGGTGGGCGCCTGTGTCGGCATGAAAGGCAGCCGTGTTCAGAACGTGGTTCAGGAACTCAGGGGTGAAAAAATAGATATTATACCCTGGCATATCGACCCTGCAAAATTTGTGTGCAAGGCCCTTTCACCCGCTGAAATATCCAGAGTGATTATCGATGAGGAACATAATTCCATGGAGGTCATTGTTCCGGATGAATTCCTTTCAATCGCCATCGGGAAAAAAGGACAAAACGTCCGGCTGGCGTCGAAACTGACGAAATGGCATCTTGATGTCATCAGTGAAACACGATACAGCAATGCCATGCAAGACGGATACGACTCCCTTGTATCGCTGCCGGAGGTTGGAATTAGTTTGGCGGACGCACTGTATGAAAAGGGCTTTTTTTCTGCAGAGGAACTCAGCAAGGCTTCTGTGGAAGATCTAACCCATATTAGAGATATTACCGAAGAAGACGCCATCCAACTTATTAAAACCGCGAAAGCCCATATGGTGAGGAAGGTGGATGACGTCGATAAAGCATCCAAGGCGGCTTTGGCCGACGAAAAAGACAATGACCATGGCGCTTCAGAGGGTTCGGATGTGCCCAATGGGTCCGAAGAAAAATCGATGGATGACGAAAGTACATCCGGACACGTCTTACCTTCGGATAATGAGGGATCAGATCCCATCGATCCGAAAGAATAACGCTCTTGCTAAAGCATACAAAAGCTGTAAATAAAAAGAATTCGATTAAGGGGAAAAACCTCCTTCGAGGATTTCCTCTCAATTTTAACCAATAGGGGGGATGGATGGCAAAGATCAGAGTATATGAGCTTGCCAGGGATCTTAACATGACCAATAAAGTGCTGCTCGATAAGGTGCGGAATATGGACATTGAAGTAAAAAGCCATATGAGTTCTCTGGATGACGATACGGTGGCTAAGATCAAAAAAAATATTCTTGGGATATCGGCCAAGGAGATAGAAGAAACGCGTATAAAGCCGACGATCATCCGGAGACGCAAAAAACGCGTCCCAAAAGCGCCCCTTCGTGTAGAAGCGGATGCAGCACCGGAATCTCTGCCCGAAGAACCAGAAATTGCGGATCAACCCGCTGAAAAAGTTCTTAAAGATAAAGAACCCGTGGTCGAAAAAGAACCCCAAGAGGAGAAAAAGCAAGACGCCGCTGTGATGGCACCTGAGGTGACAGCGACCCCAGAACAAAAACCCCTGGAAAAAGTTGATGTTCCTCAAGACAATGTTACACCCATCGCCCTTACCAAAGAGGAAGAAAAACCCGAAAAACCGGTTGAGTCGAAACTTAAAAAACCAGCGGTTGTCAAGCCGTTAAAACCCAAGAAGCGACCCAAAAGATTCCCAAAAGATACGCCGGCAAAAATCATAAAACTCCCTGTGGCACCGCCGCCTGAGAAAAAAGCGCCTGAGATCAAAAAAGAACGGGTTTCTGTGCTTAAAGAGAAAGTGGCAGACATACCTGAAACGTTAACAGGCAGGCCTGAACCCAGACCACCCGTTGTAGACGTACCAGGAAAAGACAAAAAAAAGAAGGTGAAACCGGAACCTAAGGATGTAGAAAGTCCCCGGGATAAAAAATTCTTCAAAAAGAAAATTTCCTTCCGTAAAAAGGAGGTTGTCGAAGGGGCGGATCTATACACCCGAGCGCATCGGACTCGCAAAGGCCGGAAAATGGCCAAGGGAAAAGCAACGGTAACCAAGCAAAAACCGTTGATAACCATCCCCAAAGCCATTAAACGCCGGGTAAAAATTGACGACACCATCGCCCTGTCTGATCTGGCAAAACGCATGGGGATAAAAGCCAGTGAAATGATCAAAAAACTAATGGACCTGGGGGTGATGGCAACGGTCAATCAAATCATCGACTTTGATACCGCTGTCCTTGTGGCGGCAGAATTCGATTATGAACTGGAAAGAGCCACTTTTGAAGAAGACCTGGTGTTGAAGGTTGAAAAGGACGACCCCGACAAACTCATAACCATACCGCCGGTGGTGACCATCATGGGACATGTGGATCATGGTAAGACATCGCTTCTCGATGTGATCCGGAAAACCAAAGTCACCGAACATGAGGCCGGAGGTATTACCCAACACATCGGAGCCTATCATGTCGTCACCAATAAAGGACAGGTTGTCTTTCTGGATACGCCGGGGCATGAAGCGTTTACTGAAATGCGATCCCGGGGCGCCAAGATTACGGACTTGGTGATTCTGGTCGTTGCCGCCGACGACGGCGTCATGCCCCAGACCGTGGAAGCGATCAACCACGCCAAGGTCGCGGGAGTGCCGATCATTGTGGCCATCAATAAAATTGACAAACCGGACGCCAATCCCGAGCGTGTCCAGCGTGAACTTGCCGATGTCGGCCTGGTGCCTGAGGATTGGGGGGGCGATACCATCTTTGTCCAGGTTTCTGCCAAGGAGAATCGGGGGATCGACGATCTTCTTGAAATGGTGATCCTCCAGGCTGAAATCTTGGAACTCAAAGCCGACCCGGACCGCCTGGCCCAGGGCCACGTGGTTGAATCCAAGCTGGATGCAGGCAGAGGCCCTGTTGCCACTGTCCTGGTGAAACAAGGGACCCTTAGGCTCCACGACTCTGTGGTCTGCGGGATACACTACGGTAAAATCCGTGCCTTGCTCAACGACAGAGGGAAGCAGGTAACGTCTGCCGGTCCGTCCATGCCGGTGGAAATCATCGGTCTTTCCGGTGTTCCCAACGCCGGAGATGAAATGATTGCCCTGGCAGACGAGAAAGATGCAAAGCAGGTGAGTGCCCATCGGAGTCAGAAGCAGCGATCCAAAGAATTGGCCAAAACCAGCAGATTAAGCCTGGAAAAACTTTATGAGCAGCTGCAGGAAAATGAGGTCAAAGATCTGAACCTCATCATAAAGGCCGATGTTCACGGTTCCATCGAGGCCCTTACCGATGCATTGACAAAACTTTCCAACGAGGAAGTCCGAATCAGTGTGATCCACTCCGCCACCGGCGCCTTGAACGAATCGGATATCTCACTGGCCGCCGTTTCCGATGCCATCATTATCGGTTTCAATGTCCGTCCGAGTTCAAAAATTCAGACGCTGGCCAGTGAAGAGAATGTAGATATACGCTTTTATAACATCATTTACAATGTCATCAAGGACATCAAGGGCGCCATCGTCGGCATGATGGCGTCTACCTTTGAAGAAAGGACCCTGGGCAGGGCTGAAGTGCGGGAAGTATTCCACATCCCCAAAGTCGGAACCGTCGCAGGCTGCTATGTAACCGACGGCAAAATCGAGCGGGGACAGCTGGCCCGAATCCTGAGAGATTGGGTGGTTTCTTATGAAGGCAAAATTGCTTCCCTTCGGCATTTCAAAGACGACACCAAAGAAGTACAAAGCGGCTATGAGTGCGGAATCGGAATTAAAAATTACAATGATATCAAAATTGGCGATATCATCGAATGCTACTACTTGGAAGAGATTAAGCCTGAACTCGAATAGGGTCCCATGGACCTGCGCCCGTGCTCCGCGGCCAACTTTGGATAGATGCCGTTATTGGGAGTTTGTTTATAAATTTTGTGTTTTTTGGTTTCAATGGCTCCGGATTGGACGTAATGAGCGATCCAGAAAAAGCGTCGAATGTTCTCGAAGACAGTGAGCGTACGATTATGGTTGCAGGCTTAGGGATCATCACATTTAGACTGCATGACTGCCGCTCTTTAAAAGGTAAGCGCAAGGTTGTAAAATCGATTATCGCTCAGTTGCGCAATCATTTTAATGTTTCGGTGGCCGAGGTTGGCGCCAACGATATCCACCAAAAGGCTGTAATAGGATTCGCCATGGTGGGGAATAATCGAGGGGTCATCAACTCCAAAATAGACAAAATTTTCAATCTGGTGGATGATCTGAATCTGGCGGAGGTCGTCGACAGTGAAATGGAAATTATCAATCTATGAAACCATTTGCACGATCTGACAGAGTGTGCGGTCACATACATAAAGTGCTGTCGGATGTTTTGCTCAAAAGAATTAAAGATCCTCGTCTTAAATCCGCGACCATTACAGACGTAAAGATGTCGCGAGATTTAAGGGTTGCCCGGATCTACTTCACGACAACCGGCAATAAAAAAAGTGTCGAAGAAGCGATTGAAGGATTTAAAAGCGCCATCGGATATGTAAAACGCACGTTGGCCGGTCAGCTGGGATTACGGTATATGCCGGAGCTTAGATTTTTTTACGATGAATCCTTTGATTACGGGTCACATATCGATAAAATTTTGAAGGATGTCAAAGCGGATGATGGACTTAATCATACGTCACTTGAAGAAGAGTAGCCATATTTTAGTTGCCACTCACATGAATCCAGACGGCGATGCCATCGGATCTCTCATGGCCATGGGGCTTTCTCTGAACGCACTGGACAAAAAAACAACCTTATACTGTGAAAGTCCCATACCGGCGGTGTACCGTTTTCTTCCGGAAGTTCATCGTGTCGAACATCACATAAACATCGCTGATTACGACCTGGCCGTTATCCTTGATTGCGGGAACCTGCAACGGATCGGAACGGTTGCTTCGGCGGTCAGCGGAATACCGGTCATTGCCAACATCGACCACCATATCACAAACACCGGTTTCGGCCATCTTCAACTCATCGACACATCTGCATGTGCCACGGCGGAAATTATATACAAACTGATAAAACAAATGGACATCCCCATTGATAGCGCCATCGCCACTTCAATATATACCGGCATTCTTGCGGACACCGGTTCATTTCGGTTTTCCAATACCAACAGGGCGGCCTTTGCAATCAGCCAAGAAATGGTGGAATTTGGCGTCGATCCGTACGACATCGCCCAGCATGTATACGGAACATATTCACTGAGTCGCATAAAACTTTTGAATCTGGCCCTTGACTCCATTGAAATTTCAAAAAATGGGAAGCTGTCCATCATGACACTGACCAAAGACATGTTTGATCAAACCCATACGCAGCCGGAAGACGTGGACGGTCTTATTAATTATGCAAAACGTATCAAGGATGTTAAAATCGCGGCACTCATACAGGAGAACCAGAACGGCATAGAGAACTCAGAAAATTCCAATCGGTTTCATGTCAGCCTCCGTTCCGATGGAACCATCGATGTTGCGGTTATCGCATCTTCGTTCGGCGGGGGCGGCCATTCCACTGCTGCCGGGTTTAGCATTGAATCGACACTTTCCGATATTAAATCACAAATTACACGTTTGGCGGATGAAATATGATTTAACACCCGAGCAAACCATCGAGGAAGGTTCTTTTAATTGTACCATCGCTTCGCGTCGCAATAGGACGGTCCGGTTAAAACGGGCTTTAAAAAAGGAAATTTTTATATTATTAAATTAAATGTCACGCGGGTTTCCGCCCGTATTTCTTGCGGGCTTGGGTTGGAGATATGCACCGAGAATTAAGCGGGGTTTTGGTTGTCGATAAACCTGCAGATATGACCTCCGCTAAAGTTGTGGCCCGTGTCAAGAAGTTGCTCGGCGCAAAAAAAGCAGGACACACCGGGACACTCGACCCTTTTGCCACCGGTGTTCTGGTGTGTTGTATCAACCGTGCCACAAAGCTTTCGAGTTTTTTTCTGCACGGCAAAAAGAAATACGAGGGGGTTCTTCACCTCGGCATTGAAACCGATACACAGGATTCCACCGGAAATATTACGGCCACCTGTGATGATATTAATTTATCTGGAAAAACAATACGGTCGGCATTTGAGCGGTTTGAGGGGACCATAGAACAATTTCCGCCGGTTTATTCGGCCCTAAAATTTAAAGGAACTCCGCTCTACAAGCTTGCCCGCAGCAACAGGCCTGTACAGAAACCGGCAAGACGTGTTTCGATACGATACATTAAAATACTTGAAATTAAGGTGCCGCTCATCCGTTTCGAGGTCGCCTGCTCTGCCGGGACGTATATTAGAACACTCTGTGCAGACATCGGCACATCGCTTGGATGCGGGGGCCACCTTAAAGAATTAAGGCGGATCGAAAGCAGCGGATTTACCCTTTCGGAGGCGGCAACGTTACAAGAACTCGAGGATCTGGCCGTATCCGGGAAATTATTCGACCGGATCATACGGATGTCAAACGCGCTGAAGGGCATGCCGGCACATATTGCCGACACGGTTTTAGAAAAAAAAATAATGCACGGCAACATTCTGATGAAAAATGATTTTAGACATGAAACCTCCGATATTCCGGAAAGTTTTATCAAGGTCCTCGATACGAACAATGACCTTATTGCCGTATTGAAGGTTACGAAAGGTAAGAACAGATACACGTATTGCTGCGTACTCAACGCCAAGTGAGCGAAAACAAAGTTAAAAAAACCATAACTATAAAAGAGGAGGCAAAATAAATTGGTTTTGACATCAAAAGAGAAAAAGGATTTGATTGAGCAGTTCAAACTTCACGAAGATGATACCGGATCCCCAGAAGTACAGGTCGGGCTGCTGACCCATCGGATTACTTACCTTACAGAGCACTTAAAGGTTCACAAAAAAGATCACCACTCCCGGAGGGGGCTTTTGATTCTCGTCGGCAGAAGACGCAGACTCTTAAACTACGTCAAAAACAAAGATGTAAAACGATACCGTACCATCATCGAAAACCTGGGGATAAGAAGATAAATCATATTATATGCCGGAATATCTCAACAGCAGTCGACAAACGGTTCAGGTTGGCAGATTCCTGTATTTTCAAACAAGCACAAGATCGTATCAAAGAACTTTGCCGTGATAACGGCACAAGTTCTATTAACCCTGCCATCGGCAATCGAAGGAACGAATTTTTTTCGTGAAGCATTTTACGATGCCCTGGAAATGAACACGTAGAACTCATGAGAAATCCGTGCTAAAATTTTGCAGTCTTTTCCTCCAGAAAGAAAAGGCTCGAGTTGCTGTACGGGAACAGATTTGAAGCTGTTTGGCTTTTAGGAGACATATATGGAAACTTTATTAAAAACAGAAATCGGAGGCAAAACTCTGAGTATCGAGACCGGCAAACTTGCTAAACAGGCTTCGGGATCGGTGGTGGTTCAATACGGAGATACCATGGTCCTTGTGGCCGCCGTATCTTCTTATGAAGAACGGCCGTCGAGTTTTTTACCCCTTACCGTCGAGTATCAGGAAAAGGGGTATGCGGCAGGCCGTATTCCCGGGAATTATTTCAGGCGTGAAATCGGCAGACCCAGTGAAAAAGAGACCCTCACCGCCCGTCTCATCGACCGGCCCATCCGGCCGCTCTTCCCCAAAAACTATCGCAGTGAAACTCAAATTATTGCAACGGTCCTGTCCATGGACAAGGAAAACGATCCCGACATTCTGGCAATGATCGGCGCGTCTACCGCCCTTGAGATATCAGACATTCCCTTTGCAGGACCGATTGCATGTGTACGGGTCGGTCGGATCGACGGTCAATTGATCATCAACCCCACCGTCGACCAATACGAAGGCTCTGACATCAACATCATCGTTGCCGGCTCAAAAAGCGGTGTCGTAATGGTGGAAGGCGGTGGAGATATTGTGAGTGAGGCAGACATGCTGGAAGCCATCTTTTTCGGCCACCAGGCCATGCAGCCGATTATAGATATGCAGGTGAAACTCAAGGAGACCCACGGGGTGCCGAAACGGCCCTTTACCCCGCCTGAAAAAGATGCGGAACTTGTCAAAATAGTTGAGGAAAAAGGATCTTCAAGGATATATGAAGCCCTGACGACATCCGGTAAAGTCAACCGCAATGCGGCCCTTCGCACCGCAAAATCGGATATATTCGAAGCGTTGGGAGAAGCGGTCACGGATCGAAAAGACGAAGTAGATGACATATTGAACGACATCCTTAAAAAATGCAGCAGGGACATTGTCCTTAAAGAAAGACGCCGTATCGATGACCGAAAATTCGATGAAATACGACCCATTGACTGTGAAGTCGGCATATTAAACAGGCCCCACGGGAGCGCTCTCTTTACCCGGGGAGAAACCCAGGTGCTCAGCGTGCTGACCCTTGGATCGGGTCAGGACGAGCAGCGGGTGGAAACCTTAATCGGAGAAGAACTCAGGCCGTTTATGCTCCATTACAACTTCCCGCCATATTCGGTTGGAGAAGTGAGGCGCATCGGGGGACCGAGCCGAAGAGATATCGGCCATGGCGGACTGTCCACTCGGGCTATAGAAAAAGTACTGCCGGACAAGGAAGATTTCGATTATACCATCCGCCTCGTCTCGGAGGTTCTGGAATCCAACGGCTCTTCGTCTATGGGGACCGTATGTTCGGGCATCATGGCGCTCATGGACGGCGGTGTTCCCATCAAGGCACCGGTATCCGGCATTGCAATGGGACTCGTAAAGGAAGGCGACGATATCGTTATCCTGTCCGACATTCTTGGAGATGAAGATCACTCCGGTGATATGGATTTTAAAGTTGCCGGCACCAGCGAAGGCATCACTGCGCTCCAGATGGACATTAAAATCCATGAACTCACCAGAGATATCATGGAAAAAGCGCTGCAACAGGCCCGTGAGGGGCGGCTTTTTATCCTTAAAAAAATGATCGACGCCATCAAGGTCCCTCGGGAGGAAATTTCTCCGTTTGCGCCTAAAATAGTTACCATTAAAATTAATCCCGATAAGATTCGCGAAATCATCGGACCGGGTGGTAAAATCATCAGAGCCATTCAAGCGGAAACCAATACAAAAATTGAAATCGATGATTCGGGCCTGGTCAAAATTGCCGCGCTATCCCAAGAAGAAGGGGACGCCGCTTTAAAGATGGTCAATGAAATCATCGTTGAGCCCGAAGTCGGAAAGATTTACGACGGCACCGTTGTAAAAATCATGGACTTTGGGGCCTTTGTCCAGATACTTCCCAACGTTGACGGTCTTGTACATATCTCACAACTTGCCGAGCACCGCGTAAACAAGGTGACGGATATCGTTAAGGAGGGAGACCAAATTAAAGTCAAGGTTCTCGAGATCAGCAGAGATGGAAAAATCCGCTTGAGTTACAAAGCCGTTCTGGAAGAAGAAAAACAGGCCAAATAAAATGCGTCGTGAAGTTCATAAAACCATCCTCGATAACGGCATCAAAATTGTAACCCAAAACATGCCCCATTTTCATTCGGTATCCATGGGCGTGTGGGTGAATGTCGGTGCCCGTGAAGAATCGCCTGAAGAAAGCGGTCTTTCCCATTTTATCGAACATATGATTTTTAAAGGGACCCAACGAAGAACGGCCTATCAGATTGCCAAAGAGTTTGATTCCATCGGAGGTCAGACCAACGCTTTTACCAGTGCTGAAAATACCTGCTACCATGCAAAAGTCATGGACACGCATCTGGAAATCATGGTGGACATCCTTTCGGATATCTTTTTAAACTCTGTGTTCAATGAAAAAGAGTTCGAAAATGAGCGAGCGGTTATTCTTCAGGAAATCGGAATGATGGAAGACAGCCCGGATGACTACATTCACTTTCTTTCCGGAAGTAATTTCTGGGGTGAAAATTCATTGGGCCGCTCGGTTCTCGGCAGTCGTGAAAACATCAGAAACTTTGATGCAAATTCCCTTAAAGGATTTTTCCAACGCTTCTATCAGCCTGAACGCATTATCATTTCCGCTGCAGGAAATCTGGAACACAACCACTTGGTCGATATTGTCGGACCGGTGTTTGAATCGATTCGTCCAGGCAATGGTTTCCCCGATCGAATGACATCTGACGGATGCTCCCAGGTCAATGTGCATTACAAAGATCTGGAACAGGTTCATATCTGTTTGGGAACCAAAGGGATGTCCATAACCGATCCGCGGAAATATGAATATTCCCTTTTGAACACCATCCTGGGCGGGAACATGAGTTCCAGGCTGTTCCAGGAAATCCGGGAGCAAAGAGGATTGGCTTACGCGGTTTACTCTTTTATATCATCTTATGTGGATACCGGCATGTTCGGGGTCTATGCAGGCGTCAATCCCGACAATGCGTTTAAATCCGTGGAACTGATTCTGAATGAACTCTTAAAGATTAAAAAAGTGCGAATCGATCCGGACGAGCTGCGGTATGCAAAGGAATTCACAAAGGGCAACCTCATGCTTGCATCGGAAAGTAACGACAATCAGATGGTTCGAATGGCACAGAATGAGACGCACTACGGACGTTATATCCCTCTGGAAGACGTTGTAAATAACATCGAAGCGGTGACCGAAAATGACATCCGAAATCTGGCTGAAAGCCTTTTTTCGCCCCATCGATTTGCACTGACCCTGCTGGGACCCGTAACCGATAAAACCGTATTCGATGATATGCCGGCTCTCTGAATTATGAACGCGTCTCCTGTCATCAAATTCCTCCGTTTAAGACCTGACTCGGATGCAGATATGCCCCTGCCCTGCTACATGACGCCCAGGGCCGCCGGGATGGACATATGTGCTGCAATAGAATCCGATTTCATACTCGAAAAAAGGGCGGTTGCTTTGATACCCACCGGTTTCGCCGTTGCCATTCCAGAAGGGTTTGAAATCCAGATCCGTCCCCGGAGCGGACTGGCGATAAATCACGGAATATCGATCATTAATTCCCCCGGAACCATAGATGCCGACTATCGCGGAGAGATAAAGATTGGGGTGATAAATCTTGGAAACAAAGCCTATGTGATTCACCGGGGGGACCGCATCGCCCAGATGGTGGTTAAAAGGGTTTATCAGGCACACTTAGAGGTTGTGGAACAACTCGATGAAACCGACAGAAATACCGGCGGGTTCGGGCATACCGGGCGTTAACATGAAAGGATCGCCATGCTCGGAATCCTCTCTTGCAGCGTCTGACTTCAACCTTGCCGTGTGCATACTGGCCAGCGGAAGCAAGGGGAACGCCATTTTTGTGTCCAGCGGTTCCACCTCCATACTGATCGATGCCGGCCTTTCAGGAATCGAAATCGAACGCCGGTTAAAGTCCAGAGGACTTTCCCCCAAGGATCTCGATGCCATTCTCGTATCCCATGAACATACGGACCATATCCAGGGTGTCGGCGTTCTTTCCCGCCGTTTCAACCTGCCGGTTTATATGAATTCAAAAACAGAGGGGATTGCCTTTCCACAGATCGGAAAGGTCCGTAACGTCAAAAACTTCGCGTGTGGTTCGACCTTTCGAATCGGCGATCTGGCAATACATCCCTTTTCCATATCCCACGATGCAGAAGATCCGGCGGGGTTTACCGTCAATCGGAACGGAGCCACCATCGGCATCGCCACCGACCTCGGCATCGCCACCGCTATGGTCAAAGAACATCTTAAAGGGTGCGGCCTATTGATCCTTGAAGCCAACCATGACGAAGAGATGCTCATCAACGGCCCCTATCCGTGGTCGGTCAAACAGCGGGTAAAAAGCAGAACCGGCCACCTGTCCAACGCGGCATCGAAAACCCTCCTCAGCGAGATCCAACACGACCGCTTGAAGCATGTCATTCTGGCCCACCTCAGCGAAACCAACAATACACCCCAGAAAGCCTTAAATGAAGTCGGTCAGGCCCTGACCCGCAGTAAAGCGCGCCTGGATGTTGCCGTCCAGCATGAATGCGGAGCGCTCCTAAGACTTAAATAATTGAGGGGTCAGGGAGTTTTTATTCTAACTCCTTGAGTACCAGCGGAATGGATGATCTTTTTTTAAATCGGATGCTGTTTGAGTGGCTTAGGGATCGTTAGAAAGAACAGGCGCATGTAGAAATCTATCTATAAAGAAATATTAAAGTTATGCAATTAACCTATTGATATTTCAAGGATAATTTCCTGTTCTTTCTCTAGGATCCCTTGCCGCGAGTTCATGCGGTTTAAAAAAAGATTATTCATCGAGCGACTTTATTTAAAAAACACCCCGACCCTTCAAATAATTGAGGGGTCGCGGTTTTTCCGTTTCCCCTCGCTTCGCTTATGACCTGGACAGTTTGATGGACACGTCGGCAGGAACTGCCAACTTGGCTTCCACTTCGACGGCTTTGATGATACCCACCGGGACAGGACACGCCGCATGGGGGCAATGTTGCATGCTCAACTGGATCGTTTGAGGTATTGACTGGCGGAATGAGATTTCCTCAAACGGATTGACCTGCTTAAGATTTTGTGCCAACTTTTGAATGGACTCACAATCACTATTGATGACCAGGTTGCAGGCCTTACCGTTCATTTTCGCCTCAACCACGGTTGTGAAACCACAAATTCCCGAATGTATTTCAGCTTTAGACAAGACTTCCTCCTTAAGACAACGTGTCCGTATTTCATATTTGCGTTAAATTTCAATATCTAATTTTTGTAGAACATGACATCTAATACGTCATCATCTGATTGGCAAGTTATTTTCGAAAACACTGCTTTTAAAACAAATCGTTATAATTTTTCGTTTGTGTCATCTCAGGATGTACCTCATGATCATCCTAACGATATCATCACCAGTGGGCATGGAGCGCCAGCGGAATGACCATCTGGTGGATGAAGTTATTAAGGCCAAGTTTTTCTCTCACAACCTCTCACGATCTACAAGCTCAAAGATGGCTTATTGTAAAATTTTAATTGTATCGGTTATATGCTTCAATATTTGTTTTTCTTTTTGAAAATGCTTTCCTTCATCGGTGAGATTTAAGAGCAGAACTTTATACGGCTCGCCAGGTTTTGATAGTGAAACTGCGTAAATAGGTCCCTCTTGTGATTTTTCGATTTCTTTATCGCTTTCCTTTTCTTCTTGACCGTCCTCGTAAAGCGGCCAGGATTCTCTAACGACTGTCAGATAGATTTCAAGCGCCTTAAGATTATTAAGCGTCGTGAAGATGTTCCTTTTGATAACATCGGTTGCGTACTGGGAACCGTTGGGACCGTCGGCAGAGAACATTATTTTCGCCATTCGTATTACGAAATCTTCAAAAGTCATTTTTTGCGGATTGAACTCTTGGTTTGGATATTGGGACATATCTTCGAAGTTGATCTCAATAAGCCAGCCAGTGCCGTTTCTTTTAAGTAAAAAGCCGCCCTTATTCATTTCATAATCGTTAGGATAAGCGAATTCGAAACAGTTCATAAAATCCCTGTAAGTTTTAAAGTCTGAAGGTACTTTTCCTTGCTCTTGTCTGAACTCTACTTTCGTTCCGGTTGTGGGATCAAGCATAAGTATTTGATTTTCAACTGTTTCAGCCACAAGATAACCGGCCTCGTTAAATCCTTTCAAATTTCCCCATCGTAAGCCTAATTGCGTTTTTTCCAACGTTGAAAGATCGCTGATAATTTCACTTAACCCAAGATCTCCTATAGGTTTCCCATTTTTGAAGAAAGAAAAAATGATCTCTTCCTTGGTGTAGTTTGAGGGAAGTGCACCTTCTGCATAACTAGCGCCTATTATATGTTGTCCATCATTTGCCACCCAAACCTCCTCGAAACATGCTTCTGTCGACCACATCGGATTTTTTTCTCTCCTTCCTACGTTTCCATGCCAGTTTACTTTGAAAACGAAAATGTTTTTGTCATCTGGGCAGACGATTGCCGTGAATTTGTGATTTTTAGAGTGGAAGGTTTTCAATGGAAGTTTGCTTACGGGCACTTTAAAAGCGGGTTCAACAAGTGTTGGTTGGGCAAAGGCTAAAAGTGTTTGACCGATTATAAGAAAGCTTAATCCAATATTTCTGAGTTTTAGCTTCATACTCTTAGCTTCCTCTATTTTTTCTCAAGTATCCTTAACACCGCGGTTCACAGGCCGCGAGGTACGAGCGGTCCTTTGTGAAACCGAATGTTATGCGAGTTTCTGTGATCTCTGATTAAGACGAGTTTCGGCAAGCAATAATATATCGATAGCCATACTCAATTACAGGTTCCCCTTTCTGATTTGTAACTTTGCATTTAATCCCTGCGAATCCTAAATCCGGTTTGCTTTTAGATCGTCTGAGATCGGTCCACCAAGCTTCGATAGAAAGGACGTCTTTTGGTCTTACTGGATTAAACATTTTGGCCTCATACATTCCAACCCCACTTAAAATTGCCACGTCACCCTGCGCTTCTACAACATTACGAGTACAGGCGGAAATGGTGTGAAGCGATGAAGCGACAAGACCTCCGAAAATTGATTCCTTTGCTGCGATCTCATCAGTATGAAATGGCTGTGGATCAAATCTTTTGGCGAATTCAATGATGTCCTTTTGGGTAAAAGCAAGCTTTTGGCAATGGAGATGCTCACCATCAGTAATATCCTCAAAATATCTTTTTCCCATACTTGCCTGCTCTTTACTCTTGGCGCATAACGTTGCTTTTCAGCGGCCGCGGCTTTTTTGCGATCCGCTGCAAAAGCCTTGTTGGGTGTTTTTATTAATTCACACCTTCAAATCTTTCCCATTTGAAATTAGAGCTTTGAGAATCTCCGGAACGATAAATATTCATTAACGCTGCCAATGAATTATCATTGCAATCGTCATCACAATCTTTACCAATCTTTCTAAACAAAAATGTAACATCAGGATATGATGGAAACCGAATCGGAAAATTTTTAGGAGGGCCAATAGAGTTAGGCGAGAATCCCTCCGGCATTGCAGTCCATTCACTCTTTGAAGTATTGATTAGTATCCACTTGGCATCAATTTTAGCTATTACAAATTGGTGGCCATTTATAGTCATTTCGCTATCATTTTTTTCAAGAGCTTTATTATAGTCATCCGCCTTACTTGAAATAACGTATCGAAGGTCTTCAGGTTTATCCATCAAACCGAGTGCTTTCACAACGGCGATAAATGAACGGGCATAATGGGAACAGCCAAAAGCAGCTTTGTATTTAATAATCTCATCAGCAGATGGTGCGAAGAAGACATCTGCTGGAGTTTTTTTCATATATTTCTCATGCCAATCCTTTAAATTCCGTTTTTGTTCAGCTGACATTTTAAAGGAAACAAGAAAACCAAGCTTAACTTTTTCTAATAAATCATAGTAGATATATCTACTTGGCTTTATAGAATTTTTGTTGACGCCTGTGTTTTCGTCGATCAGTATTTTGGATACCTTGATAAGTACTGATAATTTATCTTTTTCTGGGTAGGAATCAAGAACAGGTTTTACAACATTAGATACATAATCATTTACAACTGGGGTGACTTCTATAAGATTTTCTTTCTTATCATTGTGTTTCAACGATTGAATCGACGTAGCAGAACACGATAAAATGGCAACAAATAGTATGGTTAAAAGCACTGTAATATTAATTGATTTCAGTATATGTTTCATACTCAATTCCTGATTATGAAATGATCGATCTGTTTTATTTGATTGATCGCAACACCCAACGGCCGGGCTAACAGGTTCGCGGCGGGTTTTCCGCGCATCCTTGTTCAGCACGATGTTGGGGAACAATCGTTGTCCACGGCCTGATTATAAAGATTGTCTAGTCCCCCAATCCGCTCAAAAAAGTTGCAGCCGCAGCCGACTTACTTGACCAGCACCAGTCCCGCCAGATTGCCCACCGGGATATCCTCTGGATTGGCGTCGCTACCATAAGGATAGATCTCCCACCCCGACGAGGCGATCAAACGGTACACATCCATACCCACCGCCTCCATGGAGGGCCGGGCTTTGAGGGGGAAACGGCATTTTTCGCCTTTTAGCACTTGGCAGCCCAGGTTGGGGTCGCAAAGAGACGAGAAGCAACTGCCCGCACTGAAACCTACAGCCAAGTAATGTCCGTCGTAGAAAGCCGCGGACTCCAACTTGCTTACAATTTCCAAAATGCTCTTGAAGGCGGCCCTACGCTCCTTGTCGTTTCGGTCACGTTTCAGTACCTCGGAGTGCACCCTGCGAAGAAAAAGCAGACCATGGCTGTAGCTTTTCAGCAATTGTCGTATTTCAGATGGCTTGGGCGCATGGGGCGGGCATTGGGCGCAGGTGTTGTATCCGAAACACTGGGGAACCCTACACTTGAAAGCGACCGCGTCCTCCACCGGTATTTTAGAGGCATCCACCACCCGTGCTTCGTCGGCCCCGAGTTTTAAGGCATATTGACAATACTTGTCGAGATCTTTGAGCAATATTACCCGATCGCGGTCTTCGGCTATTTTAGCTATTGGCATAAATGTCTCCTCCAACATTATATATTATACGGCTGCATCTTTTTTACAGGATTTATTAATATGAGACAATTATACAAAAATAGTGGAAAAACGAAAGAAAAATCAAAATATATAATGATATTAATTTTCTATGCTTATTTTTGACGGCGGAAAACTTATACAAAATTGTAATAAATACATCTTTTTGCTCTTATTATGGGAATTATGA
>JAHECI010000093.1 GCA_024641825.1 Desulfobacterales bacterium
ATTGCAAACTGGCGCTCCCGATGCCTGAGAACGCCGTATGGTGACCAAGGGATTTTTATGCTGACAAGGGTTTTTCATGAGGTGGGAGGATTTTCCGATTTTTCCATAATGGAAGATTTCGAGCTGATCCGGCGATTACGAAAAAAAGGAAAAATCATCACATTATCCGCACCGGTTCTTACATCGTCCCGGCGATGGCAAAACTTCGGAATCCTGAAAACGACCCTGATCAACCAACTCATTGTCATCGCCTATTACATCAGAATCCCGCCGAACACCATTGCACGGCTGTATCGTCGGAAAAAGGGGATGTCATCTGAATTCTGAAACAGAATTGTATCATAAAACTGTATCACAAAAATCCTATTCCCATACATCTGTCTCTGAATAAACCGACAATCAAACCATAACTATTTGATATATAGATTTATTTTTCCAAAATCAAATGCCTTTTGCAGTTGGCATAAATTTTGATCTGTTTATTAGAATAGCAACGTTAAGAGTTGCTCATTATGTATTTTTTTCAGAAAGGAAATCTATCATGGGAAATAATATTCATATATGTAAAAGTTGTGGGACGGTAAAGGAAGGCCCCGGTCATCTGTGTGATCCGGCGGAATTGACGGAAGCGTATGTTTGTGAGCACTGCGGCCAAGCAGACAAAGACCCCAGGCATATCTGCAAACCAAAACTGCAACATATTAACTTTGTTTGCATATCCTGCGGAAGGGTGGCGGAACTGCCCAAGCAGCTCTGCAATCCAAGGGATATTGTGCTCATGGCAAAGGATGACCCTCCGACAAAAATAATTTAGCCCTGGCCTTCGTTCATTTAGGGTTAAATCCGGATTAAGGAGATAATTAATGCCCGGCCTCAGAGATCGGCGGTGTCTGTGTGTGGATCTGCCACGGTTAGAATACAGTAACGCCCTGGATCTCCAGCGGGATCTTGTTCGCGCCAGACACAACAACGTCATTGAAAATGACATGGTGCTCATGCTGGAGCATCCCCCTGTTTTTTCTTTGGGTCGAAAAGGCGCCATTAAGAACTTGAAGGTGCCCAAGGCTTTCCTTGAAAAAATGAAAATCCCGGTCATCCGGGTGGAACGGGGCGGCGACATCACGTTTCACGGGCCGGGACAGCTCGTGGTGTACCCCATCATCGACCTGAACAAAGCCGGATTGAAAGTCATGGAGTACGTTGAAGGTCTTGAAAATATCATGATCCGGGTGGCTTCGGACTGGGGAATAACGGCCGAAAAAAAATCCGTCAACAGAGGAATTTGGGTTTCAAACAATAAACTGGGAAGCATCGGCATATCGGTTCGACGGGCTGTCTGCTTTCACGGTTTTGCCTTGAACGTCAACCTATCCCTGAAGCCTTTTGATTGGATACATCCCTGCGGCCTTCAGGATGTCGGCGTCACTTCCATGGCCCAGGAACTCTCACAGGAAATTTCCATGACCAACGTGCGCCAAGTGGTTCGGCATCATTTTGAATCCTTTTTCGGATTCGATCTGGTTATGACGGATCTGTCGGGACTGGATCACCTTCTAAACCCTGACGTTGCACTTATTACTTGAATCTTCGATGCAACAATAGGGTAAATTTTCGGGAGACAGACCCTCAATTTTTTCCCCTGTTGAGGTTGTAATGATTCAGCACCAAAAATCAGAGGAGCGGCTTAAAAAACCCCCCTGGCTCAAACAGAGGCTCCCGTCGGGATCCGTCCACGAAACGTTCAGCGCCCTGTTAAACAAAGAACAGATTCATACCGTTTGTCAGGCGGCGCAATGCCCCAATATTTGGGAGTGTTTTTCCCGAAAAACCGCCACCTTCATGATTATGGGCGATCGCTGCACCCGCAATTGTCGATTCTGCGCAGTCGGCCACGGCCCGGACAGCCCTCCGGATCCTGATGAGCCTGCGAGGATTGCCAGAACCGCTCAAAATCTTCAGATAGACTATGCGGTCATCACTTCGGTGACCCGGGACGATCTTCCGGACGGCGGCGCCTCATTCTTTGTCCGGACTGTAAATGAGATCCGGCAGAGGATTCCGAATGCGCTTATCGAGCTGTTAATCCCCGATTTTAAAGGGGACCAAGATGCGGTCAGAAGTATCCTTGAGGTTCACCCTGATGTTCTGAATCACAATATAGAGACTGTCCCGCGTCTTTATGCCGCCGTCCGGCCGGAAGCCATCTACCGGCGTTCCCTCGACCTTTTAAAACTGGTCGTCAATGAAGCGCCTAAAGTCATAACAAAGTCGGGACTGATGCTCGGCCTTGGAGAACTTCCCCAAGAGATCCAAAACACACTTGAAGATCTTTTAGAGACGGGTTGCCGTTTGCTGACCCTGGGGCAATACCTTCAACCCACCAAAGCCCACCTGCCCGTTGACCGCTTTTTACCCCCTGAAGAATTTTCTCGCTGGCGAAACATCGCCCTTGATATGGGTTTTACAGAAGTTGCAAGCGGTCCGTTTGTACGCAGTTCTTATGAGGCCAAAAAACTCTTCCAAACCGCTTCGGTAAGCGATCAGCCATAATAGATCTTTAGCTTAGACGCGCTGTTCTTGCTTCATTGTTTTCCACCTTACTCTTAAACACCGACGATTCAGAAACAATTAATTTTTGCAATAAGATTTTTTATGGTATATAACTTATGAAAAACATTCCATCTTCTGCTGCCTCTTGTTGCCAATTTGTTTTTATTAATGATTTTATAATCTTCTTAAAACATACACATGCAGGAGGTCTTTATGAAAAAAATAGTGTTCATGGGTGTTCTGTGGCTAACAGGACTATGTTCTTTTCCTGCCTTGGCTGTCGAGCCGGTCAAAATCGGAACCATATTCGCCAAAACAGGCATCGCGGCGGTACAAAATGCTTCCTATATCGAGATGGTTGAGCTGGCTGTCGAGGAACTCAACAGCCAGGGCGGAGTGCTCGGACGCCCTGTAGAATTGATTGTTCTGGACAACAAAAGCACCCCCATTGGATCCACGCTGGCTGCCAAAGAAGCGGTTAAGCTTCAGGTAACAGCCGTTATCGGATCCGGTTTGAGCTCTCACTCCCTGGCAGTGGCACCCGTCCTGCAACAAGAAGGGATTCCCATGATAACCCCGGTCTCCACCAATCCGAAAGTCACCCATGTGGGAGATTGTATCTTCCGAGTCTGTTTTATCGATTCATTCCAGGGAGCCGCCATGGCCAAATTTGCATACGCAGATCTTGGCGCCCGAACCGCCGTGGTACTCAGAAATATCGATGAAGCCTACAGTACAACCCTCGCCGAATATTTCATTAATGCCTTCAAACGAATCGGGGGCAAGGTGATTTTAGACGGAGGCTACCGGGGAAAAGCGGTCGATTTTTCCGACCTGCTCAAGGAGACGGCAATCCTTGGACCCGACGCGGTTTATGTTCCGGGATACACCAGGGACAGCGGTTTGATAATCAAGCAGGCGGCATCCATGGGTGTGAAAGCAACGTTTCTCGGTGGGGACGCCTGGGCGGAGATATACAAATACGGCGGCAAAGCAGCGGACGGGAATTACCATTCCGCAGCATGGCATCCCGATGTCCAATTCGAGAAAAGTATTCATTTACAGAAACTCTATAAACAAAAACACAAAAAAGAGATTACCAATACGAGTGCACCGCTGTCGTACGACGCGGTGATGGTTTTAGCCGACGCCATCCGTCGTGCCGACTCCTTGGACCGTGCCAAAATACGCCATGCCCTATCACAAACCAAAGATTTTCCCGGGGCCACCGGGAACCTTACCTTTGACGAATATGGTGATCCCCAAGACAAAGAGGTCATCATTTTGAAGTTAGAAAACGGCCGTCAGATATATTACAAGGCCATCAAACCTTAGGGAGACGAGATCATGATCTGGGACATGAAAACCCCGGACATACGACGCACCCATCGGGTGAGAACACCCATAAAGAAAAACCGGTTTATTCTCATTTTTCTATGTGTTTTCTTGTGGACAACATCGGCCTTCGGCGATGGGGCCATCGATATAGCGGCCATATACGCCTTGACGGGAGCGGCGGCGGAAGGCAATGCGTTGACCCTCCAAGGGATACGTTACGCCGTCGACGAGATCAACGAACACGGCGGTGTATTGGGAAGAGACATAAAACTTTGGGTGTTTGACAATCAAAGCACGCCCATCGGTTCCACCGTTGCGGCAAACCAGGCGGTTGCAGCCGGCGTTATCGGTATTGTGGGCTCGGACTGGAGTTCCCATTCCATTGCCGTGGCCAAAGTGGCCCAAAACAACAAAATCCCCATGATCTCGAGCTTGTCCACGAATCCTGAAGTGACGAAAATCGGGGATTACATCTTCAGGATCTGCTTCACCGACGATTTCCAGGGGCAGATTATTGCAAAGTTTGCCCGGCAGGATTTGAAGGCAGAAACGGCCGTTGTCTTTGTTGACGTGACCAGTGATTACAGCCTTAAACTATCCGAGATATTTAAAAAAAATTTTGAAAAACTCGGCGGCAAGATTCTTCTCGAACTGGATTACAAACTCAAACAGCAGCGTTTCGACGAAGACGTTAAACGCGCCGCAGCCACCGATGCCAACGTGATGTTTATTCCGGGTCACGACGAAAGCGGCTTCATCGTTAAACAGGCCCAGCATGCAGGGATCACCGCCATTTTTCTCGGAGGTGACGGATGGAGTACGCCGTCATTTTTCAGGAAAGGCGGGGCTGAGTTGAAACAGGGGTATTACAGTGCACATTGGTCGGTGAATCTGGATACGGATCGATCCCGGTCGTTTGTGAAAAAATATGTCCATTCGGAAATTTCCGCTGAAAATATCGCCCTTGGATATGATGCCATGATGCTTATGGCAGACGCCATCGCACGTTCGGGCGCCATGGATCGAGAAAAAATTAAAGAAGCCATTGCCAATACCCGGGCTTTTTACGGGGTGACCGGCACCATCAACTTTAATGATTGGGGAGATCCCATAAAAAGCGCCGTATTCATGGAAATCAAAAACGGCACGCCCCATTACCTTAAAACCCTGGAGCCCTGAAAAAACCGTTTTTTAAAAACTTGCACGCCAACGTCTCGCAAATTGTACAATTGGTTGAATTTAATTTTTTTTATGGCTCCTGGTTTATGATGCTTCCAAGGAATGTTGGAATAGTGGAACGTTAGGTTGAAGGAACCCTGTCATTCTAATTCCTACAGTAACCCATTATTCCATCATTCCAATTGTGACCTGCCCGCTCGTGCCTTGCAATGGCAGGCGGGGCGAACTGACTTGAATAGGTTTTAAAAATGAAAAACAGAAGCCTCGGTTTCAAAATCAATGTGGCAATTTTTATCACATGCCTGGTTATCGCCATCATTTTCGGAGCCATTCTCTATCCCTTTGAAATCAGCCGGCGTGACTCCCACAAAAAAAAGGTCGAGTTGCTCCTCGATACCATATTTCATCAGAAATACGAGGATCTGGCCAACGAGATCTTCGCCAGCCAAAAGAGAGCTTTGAAATTGACCCTCGACGACATCTTGAAAGTTGACGGAATCGTCGCCACAAGTGTTTATACACCCAAAGGGGACCTGCTTTTGTCCACCGACCCGGCACTGTCGGGAAGCATCAATGACGTAGAGGGAAAGCCTTCACCCATCACCGATTCATTTGTCACCGAATCGTATCAGGGAAGATCCTTGGGAATCTATTCCCGGGGAATCGACGTCATCGGCCAAAAAATCGCTATTATAAAAATTTATTACGATTTTGAGGCCTTAAACAAAGAAACCCGTCTGTCCGTTATTATTTTCATGACCCTCTTGCTCACCACGCTGATTCTCATGTCCGCCCTGCTTAATGTAATGCTCTCAAGATTCGTCATCCGACCGGTTTCATTGCTTCATAATGCCATTAACAAAATTCAAAAAGGCCATTTGGGAGAAACCGTTGCGTTGCCTTTCAGCGATCAGATCGGAAAAATGGGCGCAGCTTTCAATGAAATGTCCGTTGAACTTTATGAAAATCAGGAGGAGATAAAAAAGGCCGAAGAGAAGTACCGCAGCATTTTTGAAAAAGCCACGGTGGGGATCTACCAGTCCACAGCCGATGAAAAAGGCCGTTTTTTGACCTTCAATCCGGCTTTTGCCCAAATAATGGGGTATGCTTCTTCGGAAGCGGGTATCAACAACATCACCGATATACGATCGCAGCTTTACGTAAACCCGGCTGACAGAACAACGCTGCAACAATTATTGGAAGGCACCGGATCCGTTCAGGGGTTTGAAACCCAATTTTATCGAAAAGACGGTAAAGTGATCGATGTATCCATGAACGTTCATGTGGTCCGGGATGAAAACAACGCCATCCGCCATTACGAAGGTATTCTGGAGGATATCACCGAAAAAAAACAAGCCAGTCAGCTCAGAATCGCCAAAGAGGCCGCCGAAGCCGCCACCCAGGCCAAAAGCGATTTTCTGGCCAACATGAGCCACGAAATCAGAACCCCCATGAACGCGATTATCGGGATGACGTATTTGGCCCTAAAGACCGATCTCAGCCCAAAACAGTACGATTACTTGAAAAGGATCGAAATTTCCGCCAAATCCCTTTTGGGCGTCATCAACGATATTTTGGACTTTTCCAAAATAGAATCCGGAAAACTTGACATAGAACAGGTGGAATTTTTTCTGGCCGAAACCCTGGATAACGTGGCCAACATTATTATCGTCAAAACCCAGGAAAAAGAAAATTTGGAGGTGATTTTAGATCTCGACGTCCGGGTGCCCCCTTTTCTGCTGGGGGATTCTCTCAGGCTGGGACAGGTCCTCATCAATCTTTGCGACAATGCCATTAAGTTCACCGAACAGGGTGAAATCGTCCTGTCCACCAAGCTGCTGGAGCATTCGGACACCCAGGTTACCTTGCAGTTCTCGGTACGGGATACCGGCATCGGAATGAGTGGCGACCAGATGGGCAAACTCTTTCAGCCCTTTACTCAAGCGGATACGTCCATGACCCGAAAATATGGGGGGACCGGCTTGGGGCTGGTGATCAGCAAAAGACTGGTGGAGATGATGGGGGGAAAAATCTGGATCGAGAGCACGGTGGGCCAGGGAAGCAGCTTTATTTTCACCGCCAGGTTTGGGAAAAGCGAAAAAACGGACAAAAAGCCGGTAGAACTCCCGCCCGATCTCAAAGGCCTGAGGGTTCTGGTGGTGGACGACAACGCCACCTCACGGAATGTCCTGAAGGGGATGCTCGAGACTTTCAGCTTTGACATCACGCTGGCTGCCAGCGGGGAAGACGGATTAAAGGAATTGGAGAACACCGGTGAAGACCATCCCTTTGAGCTGGTGCTGATGGATTGGAAAATGCCGGGCATGAACGGTATCGAGACTTCGAAGCGGATCAAGAACCATCCCGGACTGTCTAAAATCCCCACCATTATCATGGTCACCGCGTATGGACGGGAGGAGATCGTTCGCCAGGCCGACCAGGTCGGTTTGGAAGGTTTTCTCATCAAACCGTTCAATCCTTCAACCCTTTTCGACACCATCATGCAGACCTTTAGCCATGACACCCGCAAACTGATTCGACCCCCGGCGGCCAAGGATAAAATGATCCAGAAGCTGAAATCGATCCGGGGCGCGCAAATTCTTTTGGTCGAAGACAATCACATCAACCAGTTGGTGGCCCAAGAAATTCTCGAAGAAGCGGGATTGGTGGTGACCATTGCCAACCACGGCGGCGAAGCGGTGAGTCTGGTTCGGGAAAAGAAATTTGACGCCGTGCTCATGGACGTCCAAATGCCGGTCATGGACGGTTACCAAGCCACCCGGGAGATCCGAAAAGACCCGCGGTTCAGGGAACTTCCGATTATCGCCATGACCGCCCACGCCATGACCGGCGACAAGGAAAAGAGCCTCGAGGCCGGAATGAATTACCACGTCACCAAACCGATCAACCCCAAAGAGCTTTTTTCCACCTTGCTGATCTGGATCAAGCCCGGTGAACGATTGGTTTCAGACGACATCATTACCACCCAAAAGCAGAAGATTGCAGAAAAGGATATTCATCCTCTTAAAGATATGCCAGGAATCGAGGTAAAAAAGGGTCTGGCCCGGGTCCGGGACAACAGGGTCCTTTACAAAAATCTTTTGGCCGGGTTTCATCGAGACTATGGAGATGCGACCGCCCGGATCAAGGAAGCCGTGGATAGCGACGATAGTGAACGATTTCGACATCTGGTTCATACCATCAAAGGCGTTTCCGGTAATATCGGGGCCGCCGACCTGGAGCGAGCAGCCGCTGATTTGGAAATCGGGGCGGATCAGGAAAACGCTGGTGGAATCGAAGATCTAATCCATCGATTCAACACGGCCCTGACCGTTGTTTTGGACGCCATAGCTCAGGTTGTCGAAAGCGATTCTGAAAAAAAAGAAACGACATCAAAGGAGTCTGTGGCCGATACCGGGGTTCTTCTGCAATTGTTATTAAAGCTGAAACCGCATATTCTGGATCGAGAGGCAAAACCGTGCAAAGATATAATGGAAGAAATTGCCGATTATATATGGCCGGACGCCTATGTTCAAGGGGTTGTCGATCTCAATCGATACATCGCCAAGTACAAATTTAAAAACGCCCAAGAACTGATATCGCAAATCATCGATAACTTAAAACGTTAGGAATCGGAATATGACTCAATTCTCCGACATGCGGATCATGGTGGTGGACGATACCGAAGCCAATATCGATATTCTGGTGGAAACGCTGGCGGACGACTATAAGGTCAGTGTGGCCATGGACGGTGAATCGGCCCTGGAAGATATCAAAACGCGCCGACCCGATCTCATTCTACTGGATGTTATGATGCCGGGGATGGACGGGTACGAGGTCTGCCGCCGACTCAAATCCGATCCCCAAACCCGGGACATTCCCATTATCTTCGTAACGGCCAAATCCGATGAATCGGACGAAACCAGAGGGTTGGAGATCGGGGCCGTGGATTACATCACCAAGCCCTTCAGCCCCCCCATTGTCCAGGCACGGGTCAAAACCCACTTGGCCTTGAAGAGGATGCGCCAGAAGGTTGAAGATGCCTTCGGGCGGCATGTTCACCCTTCGGTGGCCGAGCTGATCTTGAGCGACCGGATTAAGATGGACGGCGAGATGAAAGATGTGACCCTGCTTTTTTCGGACCTCCGGGACTTCACCGGTTTTGCCGAACAGAATCACCCCCAGGTGGTCTTCGCCCGGATCAATGAATACTATTCGTCCATGACTGATATCATTCACCGGTTCGACGGGGTGGTTCTCCAGTACGTGGGGGATGAGATAGAGGCTGTCTTTGGCGCTCCTTTTCAGGATGATCATCATCCGGACAAGGCTGTTCGGGCTGCTTTGGAAATGCGCCGGGCCTTGACACAACTGAACGCCCGGTTCCAGAGTCTTGAACAATTCTCGTTTCGCCACGGCATCGGCATTCACTCCGGCCCGGCCCTGGCCGGTGTCGTCGGGTCAACGGAACGTCAGACTTACTGTCTGGTGGGTGACACCGTCAACGTGGCCTCCCGGGTGGCTGATTTGTGTAAAAAATACGATACCGATATTTTAATCAGCCATCAGACGTACCAACATCTCACCCAAGACTATGACCTGAGCCCCCTTCCCCCAACCCGGGTGAAAGGGCGCAGTGAAAACCTTATGGTGTATCGGGCTTAGTCGGGGCACACCCTGTCAACCTGTGCCCAAAACTGTTCCGCATGTAAAACTTAGGCAAACCAATGAAAACCGTTCGCGTGACGATTCTGACTTTCTGTCTTCTTTTCGCAACCGGCTTTTTTACGTTTTATCCGGCATTTTCTTCCAATAACGTCGGTGGGGAAAAACAGCCAGAAAAAATCGAAAAATGCACTCAGCACGAGAAATTCGTACTGGTGATCCACGGGGGTGCCGGAAACAAGGGATACAGACTCAAAGAGAGGGCCGCCTTTATCAAAGATCTTTTGATCCATTGTAAAAGACGGCTCCATGATGGCGAAACGAGCCTGGTGGTGGTCCATTTTGCCATTAAGGAGATGGAGGACAGCGGACTGTTCAATGCCGGAAAAGGATCCATAAAAAACAAGGATGGGGTTGTTGAGATGGATGCGTCTATCATGGACGGCAAAACCATGCGAGCAGGGGCTGTTGCATCGGTAAGCCGCAAAATTAAAAACCCGATCACGGCTGCAAAGCTGATACTCGAAACATCGGATAACGTGATGTTTGTCGGTG
>JAHECI010000430.1 GCA_024641825.1 Desulfobacterales bacterium
CAGAAAAAGTGAAACACTTTTTGGAGGTTTGGCATCCATGTCATCCCAAAATTCACCTGAGACCATGGGACATTTAATTCAACAAAAACCCTATTACCGGAGTGCAGGAGATGAGATCAAACTGTTTGAGGTCGCTTTTGCCGCTAAAATTCCGTTGATGCTCAAAGGGCCCACCGGGTGCGGCAAGACCCGATTTGTAGAATACATGTCGTATCGGTTAAAACGGCCGCTGATTACCGTTGCCTGCCATGAAGATCTGTTTGCATCGGACCTCCTGGGACGTTACCTTTTAAAAAAGGATGAAACCGTGTGGGTGGATGGCCCTTTGACCCGGGCGGTTCGTATGGGGGCCATCTGTTATCTGGACGAAATCGTCGAAGCCCGCAAAGACACCACGGTGGTCATCCATCCTCTCACCGATAACCGGAGAACCCTCTCCATCGATAAAAAAGGAGAGATCGTCCAGGCACATCCGGACTTCATGGTGGTGATTTCCTACAACCCGGGGTATCAATCGGTTTTAAAAGACCTCAAGCAAAGCACACGCCAGCGGTTTGTTTCCCTCGAGTTCGATTATCCCGAAGCCCAAAAAGAGGCTGAAATTGTATCCCACGAAGGGGATATCGGAATGGATACAGCCTTGAAACTGGTAACGCTGGCCGGAAAAATAAGAAACATTCGAGAGCACGGTCTCACCGAAGGGGCAAGTACCCGGCTTTTGATATATGCGGCCCAGATCATCCGACGGGGCATCCCCGTACACGAAGCCTGCCGAAGTGCCATTTGCTTCCCCCTGACCGACGACGTTAGGCTCCAGGAAACCCTTAACGATCTCGTTGAAGATATATTCTAACTCGCGTCCGGAACGCCTTCGACTTTCGTCCAATGGTTTTAATGAAATAAAATGAGCTTAAAAAACCACCCAACCGACGCCCTCGAACCCCTTGCTTGGGCAGATCCGAACATTGCGGAACAGGTTCGGGCTGTTTTGGAGCAGAAGGAACTCGCGGTTTCAGATGGACCCGTTAAACTGCTGGTGGAAGAGGTATTGTGGGGCCTGTCCCTCGAGATTTCCTTTGGACGGACCCTCGCCGTTTGTTTTGCGGACCTGATCGGCGGGGCACGTCCGCAACAAATTGAATGTTACCGAAATCTGGTGCGTAAATTCGGAAGCGAGGGCCCGACGCTGGGACGGATAATGGCGGAACATCTCGTGCCGGTGTTAAAACACGGGGACGCACGGTTTTTAAAACGTTTTCTGCAAACCCTTGATATCATGCAGAGCAAAGGAACCTATACCCTACAAGACCCCCTCAACGCACTGTCGGAACTCTTAAATAAAAAAGAGATTGAATCTGCATCTGTCTATATCGATCTTTTGGGCGACGCTTTTGCCGGAGAAATGTCGTATGTTCAGAGTCAGCATTTTGCGCATATCCTGCCCAAAGCCGTACTCGCCTTTTCTCCGTCAAAACGGGTCTGGCAAGTGGAACAACTGCGACGAATTATAAGGGCCGATTTTCACCTGGCCGACCCTTTTTTGGACGGCCTGGAAAAAGGACTGTACCTGCTCTCCAAAGATGCTTTAGGCCGGTTCGTATCCCTGGCCCTAGACAAATTACGCCAACACCCCAAGCTTGCAGCAAAATTTTTATCCCTGGAGTCGAAACTGGGCATGGACACCTATTCGGATTTGCAGGTGACCGTCCCCCTATCTGAAGTTCAGAACCAATTAAACGGTTATCTTTGTGCACGGACCGGTCTTCCCATTTCCGTACGGCCCCTGTCTTTGCTTTCCAAGTCATCCCTAACAGATAACCGGGAAAAGATGTTTGTCTGTTCAGACGGAAAATTCATCTATCTTCCCGACGAAATCGGTGAATTTACGCAAAAATCAGAAAACATTAAACTCTATAAATGTCTGGTGCGGCTTGAAGCCGGACTTTATGAGTTTAATACCTTTGACTTTGACCTGGAAAAAGCCTTGGAAAGATGCCCGGGGATTGGAGAAATAAGGGGCCGTGAATTTGGATCCGACGCCCTGGGAGATCTAACATCCACAATCCGAAACAGGGAAGATCTTTCCGATATGGAGCGCTTTTTTACAGCATTCCCGGTTCCGGCCCTGGCACGGGACCTGTTTACCATTTTTGAGCATGGCCGAACACGGGTATTGCTCAGCAGACACTACCCGGGCCTTATCCGGCAGACCACGCCGATGCTGCGGGATAACGCAGCTCTAATATTAAAAGAAAATCAACCGGTGGGGTTCTTGTTTTCAATGTATCTTTGGATTGCACTGGGCATTTCTGTTAACGAAAATTTCCAAGGCACCGGAGAAATAAAACGTCCGGCCGAAAACATGGTGAACCTTTTCAACAGGAAAATGAAGAAAGATCCGTCGGTTGAAGTATGTGCCCAGCTGGTGCACGAAACCTATTCAGACGTTGAAAAACGATTAACCCCAGATGATTACGAGGATTTTTACGAATCCATGCCCATCCCCTTTGGCCGAAGGTTACGACCGGATCTTTTCTTTTCCACCCACCGCTATTTTGAGCAGATTGCCGCCAAACTGAAAGTTCAACTGAACGACCGAAAACTTAAGGTTTATAAATCGGATATCCGTCGGCAATTGATCGCCAAAAACGGTGCGGTATCCCATGAGGACATAAAATCGATCATACTGTGTGATCAAAATGCCGGCCGGTCCGGATTGGGGCAATCTGAAACACCCGTGGATCTGTCATGGCTGGACCTTGCCCAATTGCTTGGCAGCA
>JAHECI010000431.1 GCA_024641825.1 Desulfobacterales bacterium
GTTGTCAAAGGGTTGTCCAAGGTGGAGATCAAAGCCTATTCCAGCTTCGGCCAGAGCATGGCGCTGCTTTTTATTGTACCCCTTTATGCACATCTGGCCGAACGGTTTTCTCGCCGGGGACTGTTAACCTTTGTAACGCTGTTTTTCAGTGCCAATCTGGTGGTGTTCTGGCTGCTGCATCCCGGATTCTTGTCCGTTCGAGTTCCCTATGTGGCCATCGTTTTCTATCTTTGGGTCGGAATCTTCAGCGTGACTGTGGTGGCCCAGTTCTGGTCATTTGCGGCGGACCTGTATACCGACGAGTTGGGCAAGCGGCTGTTCCCGCTGATCGGCATCGGCGCCTCGGCCGGTGCCGCCTTCGGGGCCTGGTTCACCGGAAGGTTTATCAAACTGCCGGCAACCAAATCTTTCGATTTGATCCTGCTGGCGGTTTTCCCGCTGCTGGGGGCGTTGGTGCTGTCCTGGATCGCAGACCGTCGGGGGGCAGGCGTCCGCGGCGGGAGGCAGCCACGGCCCGGTCGGAAAGGGCCTGCGGCCGGTGACCATAGCGGGGCCTTTGGGTTAATTTTCAAATATCGATATCTTTTGGGGGTGGCCCTGTTGGGACTGTTGATCAACTGGGTCAACACCAACGGTGAAAACATCCTGTTCAGGAGCGTTCAGGAAGCCTTGCAAATCCAGCATGTTCAGGAGGGGCTTACCGATCCGGCCGCCATTGCCCGTTTTGTCAGCACCGCCACCACCGCTTTTTACGGCGATCTTTATTTCTGGGTGAACCTGACCGGCCTGGTGGTGCAGGCCTTTTTGGTGTCGCGTTTGATTCGTTTCGCCGGGTTTGCACCCACGCTGCTCCTGACACCGGCGATATCTTTTCTTTCTTATGGGTTGATGGCCGCCTTTCCGATTCTGAGCGTCATCAGAATTTCAAAAATTGCCGAAAATTCAACCAACTACTCGGTCAACAACACCGCAAAGCATATTCTCTGGCTTCCGTTGCCGGCGTCGATGATTTACAAAGCCAAGGTCACCGTGGACACCTTTTTCACGAGAATGGGAGACGGCCTGGCAGCCCTCACCGTTTTAGTGGGCACCCAGATTATTTCCCTTTCTTTAAAACAATTTATGATCTTTAATGTCGTTCTGGCGTCCATTTGGACCCTGGTGGCCGTGGCTGTCGTCCGTGAAAACCGGCGGCTCCTTGTCGCCGGGTCTTTGGGGGACGATGGCAAAATCAACCGCACGTTGCAGGGGGGTGAATGAAAAAAAGGATCTGGTTTTTTTGTCGGTCGTTGGTTTTAATATTATTATGGGTGGCCGGGGCAACTGCCGGACCGTTGCCGTTGCCGCCGTCTGCTGTCGACCCAACATGGCATCCGCTCTATGAGCGCTATGATTCAAAACTGCAAGACGATCTGGAAGGGGCTTTGCAGAAAAATTCTTTCTGGCAGTCGCTGATTGACAAAAAAAAGATGGCGGTGGGTGTGGTAGACCTCTCGGACCCCAAGACCCCCCGGTTTGCGCGGGTAAACGGCCGGACCATGATGTATGCCGCCAGTCTGCCGAAAATTGCCGTACTCCTGGCGGCGTATGTGTCCTTCGAAGACGGGAGCCTCAAGGAAACCCCGGAGGTTCGCGAAGATTTAATCGCCATGATTCGCAAATCGGACAATGCGGCGGCCACCCGAATGATCGATCTCATCGGGTTTAAAAAAATTCAGGCCGTGGTAATGGACCCCCGATACCAATTCTACGACACGGAAAAAGGCGGCGGGCTGTGGGTGGGAAAACGCTACGCCAAAAAGGGCGACCGGAACCCGGATCCAATGAATGGTTTGAGTCACGGGGCCACCGCCACCCAGGTTTGCCGTTTTTACTATCAACTGGCTAACGGCAGAATTATCAATCCGAAGCGTTCGGGGGAAATGCTGGAAATCCTTTCAAACCCCAAGATTGAACACAAATTTGTTAAAATGCTTAGAAAGCTGGTTCCCCGGGCTCGCATCTACCGGAAATCCGGCACCTGGAGAAACTGGCATTCGGATTCGGTTTTGGTCTGGGGGCCGGTCTGGCGGCGGTATATTCTTGTGTCAATGGTCGAAAGCGAACATGGAGAAAAGATTCTCAGAGATCTCGTCCCGGTAGTGGAGCATGTTCTAAATCCTGTAGAAGACCTGCCGTCCGAGTACAGCCCCTTGGGGTGGCGTCGTCACTCAAAAAAGTCCAAAAAACCGGCATAAGATATCCGGGTTAAGGGATCAGTATGCGATCGATGAAGGTGGCCAGCGACTGATGGTCCACGGCGGAGTTTTTTCGCAACACGTTGGACATCAATGCCACCAGATAGATCCGACCGTCCGGTTGTTCGATAATGGCAACCGAATTCATGTAATTGTCCACATTCCCCAGGTATTTGCCGCAGGTAAAGCCCGGTTCCGGTTTGCAGCGATAAAGACTTCCGGATTTAAAATATACCGCGGCGTTGTTCAAGGCGGGGGACGATGCAAATCGAATGCGCTTGGCCGTCATGTACATCAAGCGTTTGATTTCAAGGCTGGACCATTCATCCACAATGTTTCCTCGTTCCATGGCCACCAAAAACTGAAGCAGTCCCATAGGGGTTCCCAGACTCTCTCCTCCACCGGGCACAATCTTTTGGCCTGTAGCGGTAAAAAAACTTCCCAAAAACCAATCCTTGGGCTGGATGCCGATGGCCCTCAAAGGATCGTTGACCGTCGATACGGCCAGATCTCTGAGCACGGCCGGAGCGGTTTTTTCAAAAA
>JAHECI010000432.1 GCA_024641825.1 Desulfobacterales bacterium
CTGCATAGCAAATCTGTGACCTTCGACTAAGCTGAAGGTTTAATGGATCAATTAAGACAAAGTATAATCATTAACACCCGGCCTTGTAAAGGGACCACCCAATAAAATTTGGAGAAGAGGATTCGGCTTTATGGGATAAGTGCCTAAAGTTAATCAAGCTCCCCGTCGCAAGCATTCCCCTTCTGCTCTGTAGCATTTTCACTCGAACCCTCGAACCCTTGGATCCTTGAATCCTTTAAAAATCATCAACTCATCGGGATGATCTCAATTTTTTAGGGCCGCCGGCTATTTCCCGCAGCATTTTTTGAATTTTTTCCCGCTTCCGCACGGACACGGGGCGTTCCGTCCCACCTTATTTTGGGCTCTTTTTACCGGGTTTTTCCTCGAAGGTTCCTCCCCGCCGGAAAATATCAGATTCTGTTCCTTGGGCTGCCGCAGGTCCTCAATCTTTTTGGGTTCGGATATATGGATTCTGAAAAGAATCCCCACGGTCTCTTCCTTGATTCTGGCTATCATATCCTGAAACAGTTCGAACCCTTCTTTTTTGTAAATGATGAGAGGGTCCTGCTGTGCATAGCCCCTGAGGCCGATCCCTTCTTTCAGGTGATCCATGGTGAGCAGGTGATCCTTCCACAGGTTGTCGACGGTTTGCAGCATAATGATCCGCTCGAGATGCCGGAAGTCTTCGGCTCCTACAGCAGCCTCTCTTTCTTCATATTCTTTGAAACAGGCGTCGGCAATCATCTGGCCCAGTCCGTCCCGGGTCAGCCCGTCCAGGGTGTCTGCATCGACGCCGTTCAGCCGGAAATTGAACTGTTTGAACACCGCCTTGTTCAATCCCTTCCAGTCCCATTCTTCGGGAAGCGTTTTTTCATCCGAATAGGTATACGCGATCTCCTCGGTCTTGTCGCCGATCATCTCCTCGATAACCGGCTTCAGGCTTTTGCCGTTCAGGGCTTCCCGCCGCTGTCTGTAAATGACCTCCCGCTGTTGATTCATGACATCATCATATTCCAGCAGCTGCTTCCGGATATCGAAATTGTGCCCCTCCACTTTGGCCTGGGCATTTTCAATGGCTCTGCTGATCAGTCTGTTCTCGATGGGCTCGCCTTCTTCCATACCCAGTTTTTCCATTATCCCGGTGATCCGCTCCCCGCCGAAGATGCGCAACAGATCATCCTCCAGAGCGAGGTAGAAACGCGAGGACCCCGGATCCCCCTGGCGTCCCGAACGTCCCCTGAGCTGATTGTCGATCCGTCGACTTTCATGTCTTTCCGTTCCGAGGATATGAAGCCCTCCCAGTTCGGTAACCCCTTCACCCAGGACGATGTCGGTTCCACGACCGGCCATGTTCGTTGAAATCGTAACCGATGATTTTTGGCCGGCCATGGCAATGATCTCGGCCTCTTTTTCATGGTTTTTTGCATTCAACACCTCATGTTGAACGCCTCTTTTTTTCAATTTTGTGGAAAAACTTTCTGAAACATCGATGGAAATTGTGCCCACCAGAACCGGCTGTCCCTTTTTATGAAGTTCGATGATTTCTTCGAGAGCAGCGTCATATTTTTCTCGGCGGGTTTTATAGATGACATCCGGGGTGTCGTTTCGGATCATCTTTTGGTTGGTGGGAATCACCATGACATCGAGGTCATATATTTTTTTAAATTCAGCAGCTTCTGTGTCCGCCGTCCCGGTCATGCCCGCAAGCTTATTGTACATTCTAAAATAGTTCTGAAACGTAATGGTCGCCAGGGTCTGGTTTTCGTTTTCGATCTTGACGTTTTCTTTGGCTTCGAGGGCCTGGTGCAACCCTTCACTGTATCGCCGGCCGGGCATCAAACGCCCCGTAAATTCATCGACGATGATAACTTCTCCATTTTTCACGATATAGTCGACGTCTCTTTTGAAAAGGGTATACGCCTTGAGCCCCTGGTTAACATGGTGAAGAAGTTCGATATGTTTGGGATCGTACAGGTTGTCGACCTTGAGAAGTTTTTCCGCTTTGGCGATTCCTTCTTCGGTCATCATTGCCGAGCGGGCCTTTTCATCTACGGAAAAGTCACGTTCAGCAACCAGGCGTGGAATGATCCCGTTGACCAGTTGGTAAAGATCGGTGGATTTTTCCGCAGGTCCGGATATGATCAATGGGGTTCGAGCCTCGTCGATCAATATGCTGTCCACCTCGTCCACAATGGCAAAATTGAGGTTTTCCTGAACGATGGCCTCTCTATCGAACTTCATATTGTCTCGAAGGTAGTCAAAACCGAACTCATTGTTGGTGCCGTAAGTGATATCTGATCCGTACGCGGCTTTTCGCTCGTTGTCATCCAGCCCGTGCAAAATACACCCCACGGAAAGTCCTAAAAAATTATAGATATGCCCCATCCATTCCGTGTCCCGCCTGGCCAGGTAGTCATTCACGGTGATGATATGGACGCCTTTTCCGGAAAGGGCGTTCAGATACGCCGGCAGGGTGGCGGCCAGGGTCTTGCCTTCACCCGTCTTCATTTCAGCGATCTTTCCCTGGTGGAGCACCATTCCGCCGATGAGCTGAACGTCGAAATGACGCATTTTAAGGGAACGGACGGATGCCTCCCTCACCGTTGCAAAGGCTTCGGGCAGAAGATCGTCAAGGGATTCACCGGTGTTCAGGCGGTCTTTGAATCGTTGGGTCTGGGCCTTGAGCTCCGCGTCGCTCATGGCCTGTATCCGGGGTTCCAAGGCATTTGTTTTTTCCACCACCGGCTGAATCTTTTTTAATTCCCGTTCGTTTTTACTA
>JAHECI010000433.1 GCA_024641825.1 Desulfobacterales bacterium
AATCGCTCCATGGATCATGCTTTTTTTCAAACCGTGGAAACTCGTGGTTAAATGATCGTAAAGAAATAACAGATGTCAATATCATAACAATGGGTTTGTCTTGAAACAAACAACTTCTTTTCAAAAAATATTTCGGCGGTCGTCTGTTATTTCTAACGATCTCTAAACCACTCAAACAGTCCACGCTTTTCAAAAAAGATGATCCATTCCGCTCTCCCCTCTCTCCGAGCTGTAGACACTATGAGCCGGAAGCCGGACTGGAAGCCCTACGGGCCGGAAGCGAAGGCGTAGGCTGATAAGTGAGTATTTACAAACAAAACATCCAAATTCCCCATATAAATTCACCAGGAGAAATTCGTACCAAAATTCGGGCTAATCACACAGTTCGAAAAGTGCGGCAGCGCCCATTCCTCCGCCGATACACATCGATTCTATACCATATTGCACGCCGCGTTCTTTCATATTGGCAAGCAGCGTTGCACACAGCTTGGCGCCTGTGCATCCCAGCGGATGCCCCAATGCAATGGCACCCCCGTGAATGTTGACTCTGTCCATGTCAATGCCGAGTTCCCGGATACAATATACCGCCTGAGATGCAAAAGCCTCGTTGATCTCAAAAAGACCGATATCTTTAAGATCCATACCGGCCATATCTAAAAGTTTGGGAATGGCGTATCGGGGTCCCACTCCCATCTCTTCGGCCTTGCAGCCAACGGTGGTGTAATATTTTAACTTGGCAATGGGTTTCAGTCCAAGGGCGTCAAGCTTCTGAGCACTCATGATAATACTTGCGGCTGCACCGTCGGTGGTCTGAGAAGAGTTTCCCGCAGTCACCGTTCCGCCTAAAGCAAATACCGGGTTCAGATTGGCCAACCCCTCCACGGTGGTGGAGGGCCGTATACCGTCGTCATCTTTGACAAGAAAGGTCTCTTTCTTGTAGGTGCCATTATTGTCACTTACAAATTTGTGTGCCGGTGTGGGAAGGATTTCGGTAAAAAGGTTTTTGTTCATGGCCTCTGAGGCCTTCATTTGAGAGTGATAGGCGAATTCATCCTGTTCTTCTCTGGAAACGTTGTACCGGTTGGCAACGATTTCTGCGGTGATTCCCATGGAAACGTAAAGATCAGCGTGCTGTTTGGTATATTCAGGATGGGGCCTGGGAAGATTTCCGCCCATGGGAACGAAGGTCATGGATTCCAATCCCCCGCCAATGACGATATCCGACCAGCCCGACATGACGCGCAAGGAGGCCTGGGCGATTGCTTCGAGGCCGGAAGCACAGAACCGGTTTACCGTAGCGCCGGAAACTTGCACCGGAAAACCAGCGATCTGGGATGCGACTCTTCCGATGTTCAGCCCCTGTTCAGCTTCTGGAAATGCACAGCCGATCATAATGTCATCCACATCTTTCATTTCAAGGTTCGGTGTTTTTTCGATGGCAGATTTCAGAATAAAGGACAGCAGGTCTTCAGGTCGTGTATCTTTAAAAGCTCCTTTACTTTTCTTACAGCCAGGTGTTCTGATGGATTGGACGATATAGGCGTCTCTCATACTCCCTCCTTTGAGACCTTTTTAAAAAGTTTTTTTGCCCGATCTCTGTGTCCCCGACAATCGGGATTTGTCAACAGGCTCAAATTTTAATCCTCGAAATATTAAATGTATGTCTGCCGTTAAAATTTTCGCCTTCCTTGATCTCGACCCAAAATTTTCTTTTTTTTAAAAAGGTTCCAGTTGGTTATCAAATAAAAATGGCCAGTGATCTATTGTTAATTTCTTAAGGGTTTGCCGGTTTTTAACATATGTTCAACCCTGGCCATGGTTTTTTCTTCTTTCCAGAAATCGACAAAAGCCTCTCTTTCAAGATTAAGGATGACGTCCTCTTCGACGCTGCTGTTGTCTCTTACTTCTCCACCACTGATGACAAAGGCGATTCTTTTTGCAAGAAATGCATCGTATTCTGAGATAAATTTTCCTTTCAGCATATTAAAAATTTCCACCTCAATCATTCCCTGGGCAGCCTGTCCCAAAACCTTTATCGGTTGTTTTATCGGTGGTGCGTATCCTTCATCGACCATCTTCAAAACCTCTTTTTTGGCTTCACCGATCAGATAGTCCCGGTTAAATACGATTCTGTCTCTAAAACCCAGGAAGCCGCTTTTTCTGGCTTCGGCAGCAGATGTTGAAACCTGGGCCAGTGCAATGGACATGAACACCGGAACGAAAAATTTGGCAAGGTCGACATCGGTGACTGTTTCAGGAGTTGTCTGAACAAACTTTTTCCAAAGATTTAAACATCCGCCGCCCGATGGGAGCAGTCCGACGCCGATCTCAACAAGTCCCATGTAGAGTTCGGCATGGGCCACAATCATGTCGGCGCCAAGGCACACCTCGCATCCACCGCCAAGGGTCATGCCGTAAGGGGCTGCGACGACCGGAAAGCTCGAATATTTTTCTTTTTGTATAGCGTCTTGTGCCATACGCAAAAATGCATCGATTTCCGAGTACTTGCCTTCCTTTGCCAGACCGGCCATGAAATAAAGATCTCCGCCTGCTGAAAAGGCACCCGGCATTCCGCCGGCTTGGTTTCCGATGACAAGACCCAAACCGTTGGCATCCACATATTCCATGGCTTTTTGCTGAAATTCGATAATTTCTTTGTTCAAGGCATTCATCTTGGTATGAAATTCCAAACAAAAGACGCCGTCGTCAAGATCTATTAATGAAGCGGATTTACAGGATTGAACGAGGTTGCCCGCACCTTTTAGGGTTTCAAGA
>JAHECI010000094.1 GCA_024641825.1 Desulfobacterales bacterium
TATGTGCGTTTGTTTCCTTTTAAAATGCCACTTGCAAGTGAAATACTTTTTTTCCCGTAAGCTTCCAGGTGTTCCGCGAGTTCGCTGAGTTCCATCTCTTTTTGGATATCGACGGCTTTGATCAGAATGGGAAGATTAACGCCGGATATGACTTCAATCCGTCCTTCTTCGAGAAATGAATAACTTAAATTGGATGGCGTCCCGCCGAACATGTCTGTAAGAATAAGGACGCCGCGATTGCGGTCAACCTTTTTGATTGCTTCCGCGATTTTTTTCCGCAGTTTGTCAACGTGTTCATTTAAATTTATGGAAACCGATACCATGGTATCCGGTCGAGTTCCAAGAATGAATTCCGCAGCTTCAATCAATGCATCTCCAAGTTGACTGTGTGTGACGATCACTATACCTATCATAATTCCCTTTCTGGATGAGACCTTTGAAAACGCCCTTTTTTCAATGGTCTCTACAGATCAATGTCACGATGTGTGATTATAATCTGCATGTCTGGTTTTTTTATATGTTCGAATACGGCTTCTGCAATGGTTACAGAGCGATGCCGGCCTCCGGTACAACCCACTGCAATGGTTAGATAAGCTTTGCCCTCTTTTTCGTACATCGGGATTAAATAGTCAAGCATATCGAGATATTTCTTTAAGAATCTTTGGGCTTCATCATTGTCCAAGACATAATTTTTAACCCGTTCGTTTTTCCCGTCCAGATTTTTGAGTTCGGGAACGAAGTGCGGATTTGAGAGAAACCGAACATCCATGATCAGATCGGCTTCGTGGGGTATCCCGTATTTGAAACCGAACGATAAGATATTTATTTTCATGGGCGCAAAATTTTTACTCTTTTGCGCAATGTCACTGATAACGGATTTCAGCTCGTGAACATTGAAATGGGAAGTATTAATAATTTTATCGGCGGCGATTTTTAGATCTTTTAGCTGTTGCTGTTCAGTACGGATTCCCTCCAAAAGGCTTTTGTCTTGGGAAAGGGGATGGTGTCTTCGCGTTTGGCTGTACCGTTTCAGAAGAGTTTCTTCGTCAGCATCCAGAAAAAGGATTTCGAACTGATGTCCTTTTTTCTTTAGAGATTTAAAGATCGGAGAATACCTGGAGAGAAAACTTTTTTCTCTCAGGTCCATCACAAATGCAAGGCCCGCGATTTCAGAGTCGCTTTTAATCGGCAATTCCAAAAATTTGGGGAGAAGTGCTACCGGCATGTTGTCGACACAATAGTAGCCCGCATCTTCGAAGGCTGCAATTGCAGTACTCTTCCCAGAGCCAGAACGCCCTGTAATAATAATTATTTTCAACTTTTTCACTGTTAATCAATGTTCGGTTCTAAACGCTTCTTCCTCCTCTTCTTTGATGATGGAATAAATTTCATCTCGGTTTGTGGCCCCCAACAACTTTTGTTTGAACAGGTCATTTTTCAAAATTCTGGAAATTCGAGCGAGAAGCTTTAAATGAAGTCCTGTGGAATTTTCCGGCGTTAATAACAGGAAAAAGATATGGGCGGGCCGTCCGTCCATGGAATCGAAGTCGACGCCTTTTTTGCTCAGGCCGAAACCGAGAACCAGGGATTCCAGATCCTTGACTTTTCCATGGGGGATTCCGATTCCTTCACCAATTCCGGTACTTCCGAGCCGTTCCCGTTCCATGAGTACTTTAACGAGATAATCATGGTTGATATCGGCAATACGGGCCACAGGTGTTACAAGTTCTTCGAGTACCCCTTTTTTATCATCGGCTTTCAAATCCGAAAGAATGGCTTCTTTCAGTAAAACATCAAGAATTTTCATTATGAGAAATCCGGGGTCAGTTGCTGGGTTGAATCAGGCCGTAATCGTCATCTTTTCGCCGATAAAGGACGTTGACCTGATCGGTTCTGGCATTGGTGAAAACCAGAAAATTGTCGTTTACAAGATCCATCTGCATAACCGCTTCTTCAACATCCATGGGTTTATAGTCGATATTTCTGACAATAATGTTTCTTGCGGCCTCGTCTTCCGGATGAAGCGTGTCTTCTGTAGGCATATCTTTTGTTCTGGATTTCGATCCACTCCGATGTTGCCGGTTTTTTTGTTTGTTTTTCTTGATCTGTTTTTCCAGTTTGTCCAGAACCATATCGATGGCGGAATACATATCGTCCGTGCTTTCTTTGCCGTAAATGTTGAGCCTGTCACCGATGATACTGATTTCCGCCATGTGGCGGAACTTTTCAATCGAAAGCACGACATTCGCTTCGGCAGGATTGTAAAGATATTTATCAAAACGGTCGAGTTTGTCTCCAACATATGATTTTAAAGTTTCAGAGGAATCAAGATTTTTAAATGTAACCGATGTGTGCATACCTAAAACCTCCCTAAAATTGTTTGCGTTTGTTCGATGGTAATACTCTCATCATTTCACGGTATTTGGCTACGGTTCTCCGAGCGATATTAATATTTGCCTCTTTCAAAAGTTTCGAGATTTTGTCATCGCTGTAAGGTTTTTTGGAATCTTCATTTTCGATGAGCAGTCTTATCTTTTCTTGTACACTGGCAGAGGCGATGGCTTCGCCATGGACCCGCTGAATAGAACTGTTAAAAAAATATTTCAATTCAAAAATACCCCGGGGGGTATGAACATACTTGTTGGTGGTCACTCTGCTGATGGTTGATTCATGCATGCCGATATCTTCCGCGACATCTCTCAATACCATGGGTTTCAAGTGCGCAATCCCCTTAAGAAAAAAATCCCGCTGGAATTTGAGTATGCTTTCCATCACCTTGTAGATGGTTTTTTGGCGTTGGTGAATGCTCCGGATCAACCAAGTTGCGGACCGCATCTTTTCCTGTATGTAGTCCTTTGCATCTTCGGAAAAGTTTCCGTCATCCTTAATGGCACTTTTATAAAAATTGTTAACCCGCAGTCTCGGCATTCCGTCATCGTTGACCAGGATGATAAATTCATCCTCTATTTTATATACGAAAACATCGGGGTTGATGTATTGGGCTTCTTCCTCGGTGAACTGCCTGCCGGGTTTTGGCTCTAAACTTTGGATAACTTTAACGGCGGCAACAATATCTTCGATGGATACTTTTAAAGTTTTGGCGATGGCCTTGTAATTCTTATTTTCAAGATGATTGAGATGGTTTTCGATGATCTCGATGACGATGGTGTGGTCCAGACCAAAATGCCTTGCCTGTATAAGGAGGCATTCCCCGAGATCTCTTGCGCACACACCGATGGGATCAAATGTTTGAAATAAGGTTAGAACTTGTTCGACCTTTTCCGGGTCGGTGCCGCTCATCATGGCGAGGTCTTCCACCGTAGCATCCAGATAGCCGTCTTTATTCAGGCTGCCGACGATACAATTTCCGATCTTTTTATCCGCCTCTTCGGGAGACGTCATAAGGAGCTGCCAGAGGAGATGGTCATGCAGAGATTCTTTGCGGGCCACAAACGATTCGAAATTCGGCGTATCTCTTCTTTCAGCTTCGAAATGGGTTCTTCCCGAGGAATTGTATTCATCGATATAATTGTTCCAGTCGATGTCGTCCCGGATTTTTTCTTCCACCTTCATCTCTTTGGTTTCGGACGAATCGGCGGATGCTTTCTCAGAGGGTTCGACAAGCTGTTCCTCGACATCAGAGTCCTGAACTTCCTCTTCCAACGTGGGATTCTCCTCGAGCTCCTGCCGGATGGTATTCAGAAGTTCAAGTCGCGACAGCTGCAGAAGCTTGATCGCCATCTGAAGCTGCGGGGTCATGATGAGTTGCTGTGTTAATTTCAGCTGTTGTCTTAGTTCAAGGGCCATTTTATAATTTAAACTCGTCTCCTAGGTATATCCGTCGAGCGGTTTCGCTCGAGGCTATTCTTTCAGGGGGGCCGGATTCAATGATCCTGCCGTCGTTTAATATATATGCTTCGTCACAAACTTCAAGAGTTTCTCTTACATTGTGATCGGAAATAAGGATGCCGATGCCTCTATCTTTTAAATGTCGAATAATTTTTTTTATGTCGATGACCGCCAGCGGGTCAATGCCGGCAAAAGGTTCATCCAGAAGAATAAACGCGGGATTCGTCGCCAGCGCGCGTGTTATTTCCAGACGCCGCCGTTCCCCGCCTGAAAGCAAGTTCCCCTTTTGGCTTTTCAGATGCTTGATTCCGAGTTCGTCAAGGAGCAAATTTGCCCGCTCTTCTTGATCCGCTTTGGAGATGGATAGTGTTTCAAGAATGGCCATTATATTTTGTTTAACGGTCAGTTTTCTAAATATGGACGTCTCCTGGGGGAGATAGCCGACGCCTTTCCGCGCCCTCAGATACATGGGAAAGCTCGTGATATCTTCATCATCGAAAAAAACCTGTCCACTATCCGGTTTGATCATACCCACGGCCATATAAAAGGTGGTGGTTTTGCCTGCGCCGTTGGGGCCGAGGAGTCCCACGACACTGCTGCTTTTTATGTTCATGCTGACGGAATTCACAACCTGTCTTCCACTATACACCTTAACCAAATCTTTAAGAGACAATGTCGTCAATTATTTCAAGCCCTTTTCTCCACCAAAAAACACGGCTTCCACACGCTCTTTGTGTCCACCTTCAACGGCAATGCGTCCATCTGTTCTGTAAAATGTGATTTTTTCACCGGAAATGGTGTCATTCCCGCTGATAATTTTTGAGTCGGCGCCTGACAGGACCAGCACGCTTGTCTCTGTATTGTATACGGCCTGCCGGCTTTCTGCAACCCTGTTGTCAAATTTTATCTTGACGTTGCCGGTGGCAACGATTTGGTGAATCGATTCCTGGTCGATAACCGGTTTACTTTTGTCGGGCAAATGTTTTTTATAAAAAATTTTGAGTCTGTCAGCCGTGATCACGTTCTCACCCTGGTTTGCCCGAACATCTCCGATAAATTCAGCATAGCCGGCCGTGTTGTCAGAGATCAGTTTGTCTGCTGTAATATGAATTTTTTCATTGTTTTTACGGCCGGTTGTATCAGGATCGTCCGATATGTCCTCAGCAAGTGCCGGCGAAATGACCATGCTGGCAGCCAGGAGAAAAATTACGGTCCAAAAGCCAAAATTCCGGCGATAATTATGCTTAAAGGGCGATTCTTTCACGTAAAGTCCCTGCCACCTTTCCTTCAAAAATCGATTTATTGGTATTTAAATCCAATGACATGGAGTCGGCAATAAGATTAAACAGATCTCCGGTAATGTTCACCGAGGTGTCTGAATAGATTATCCGTCCAATGTGTTTGTAATAGAGATTGTCGCATGTTAGCCGGTAGGTTCCATTTTCCACCACAACATTGCCGAATATTTTCATGTTGTTTGAATGGGTATTTAAAATCCCTCGATCTGCTTTTAAATATACGGTGGTGTTGTCTTTAAGAAAAAAATTTACAGACAGATCATGGAAAACCGCCTGATTTTTGTCGCTGATATAATCCACCGAAGCGGCGTCCAGGCTCCACTCTGTTATTCCGTTTCGGGTGGCTGTTTGATGCGCCTTTCCGATGGAGATATTGGCTTTACTCCGGATGTTGGAAAGAAGGTTGTCTTCTTTGTCTGAAATGTGGCGATATCCCACAAAAATCGTCGATACGATCCCAAATGTAATAAAAATGATTGAGATCAGAAAGAATTTTAACTTTTTCTGGTTGTTCATGGTTTTCATGGTCATTGAACTGCACATTCCCTGGAAGCTCGTTGAAAATCCCGCCTTGGATGGGAGCAGGGGGCTTCATTATTCATTGTCAGGACACATACCGTTCCAGGATGTTTTCCCAGAGTCCCCGGGCCTTTAATATGGCTTCACACACCTCTCTGACCGCCCCTTTTCCCCCGTTTGCCGATGTCACCATATCCGCGTTTTCCAAAACGATCGGGTGAGCATCTGCAACGGCAATGGCCAGGCCGACCCTTTTCATCAAGGCGATATCCGGCAAGTCATCACCGATAAATGCCGTTTCTTCGGCAGTGGCACCGGTCCGATCCAAAACAAGATCGAAAACGGCGGCTTTATTATCGATACCGTCAAAGATAAGGTCGATACCCAGATTTTTACAGCGGTGGTGCAGGGCGCCGGAACGTCTGCCGGTGATGATGCACAGATCGACTCCGGCCTCCATGAGGAGTCTTATCCCCAGTCCGTCCTTTACATTAAACGCCTTGGTTTCAACACCGTTATCGTTGTAGACAATACCCCCGTCGGTGAGTACGCCGTCAATATCAAGAATCAGGAGTTTTATGCGTTCCAATCGATTTATCACCATTGACTCAAAAAACCATGGCCTTCCGGATTGCCATAAGCTGGGAAAGCAGCCCCTCCAACGTATCGAGTTTTAATGAATTGGGTCCGTCACAAAGCGCTCTGTCGGGTTCCGGATGAACTTCCATAAATAAGCCGTCTACTCCGGCGGCCACTGCCGCACGGGCCAGAGTGGGTGCAAATTCCCGCTGTCCTCCGGAACTTGAACCTGCCCCGCCGGGGAGCTGGATGCTGTGGGTTGCGTCGAATATTACCGGATACCCCATATCCTGCATGATCTTGATGCCACGGAAGTCCACCACCAGATTGTTGTATCCGAACATGGTTCCCCTCTCGGTGAGGAGCACCTGGCGGTTTCCCGTGGACGTCACTTTGTCCACGATGTTCTTTACGTCCCACGGGGATAGAAACTGTCCTTTTTTAACATTGATCGGTTTTCCAGTTTCAGAGACTTTTAAAATAAAATCGGTTTGCCGACATAAAAAAGCAGGGATTTGAATGATGTCCAAAACCCGTGCCGCATCTTCGATTTCGTCGATGGTGTGAACATCTGAAATAATTGCAATGTCAAGTTCCGTCTTGATACGTTCCAGGATGTCGAGTCCATCCGCCAACCCGGGGCCCCTGTAGGAATTTATGGACGTTCGGTTGGCTTTGTCATAAGACGCTTTAAAAATAAAGGGAATATCCAAATGATCGGTCAATTCCTTTAAAAATGACGCGATGTTATACGTCATTTCATAATTCTCGATCACACACGGACCCGAGATCAAGACCAGCTGAGATCCCTGACCGATTGAGATGTTGTCTGTTTTAACGATATTGCCCATGGTTTTTTTAACGCTGTAATTTTCTTAAACCCAATCCGAGCTCAACCTGCTTATCTGCGTCAAAATTGAAAATCCCTCAATTTGGGTTGGGTTTTGGAAACCGCCAGTAGATATTTATCGCGCATGGGGGTAAAAGTCAAGAAACGAAAAAAGGAAAAACAGCCCTTGATTACTCTCTTTTTTACTGTTAATATCATTTTTTTAAAAAAGAAGAAAGGCAGGTCGCAACATATTGAAAACGAATAAAAAAAACCTAAAAACCAAAATGATCGTGCTGATCAGTCTCATTGTTATTCTGCCGGTTGTTTGGATATTGATACAAAGACTCGAAGGTGAAAAACCTTCCATTGTTCTGGATCCTCCTTCTCCGTTCATCGGAAAGACACACACCCTTTCCATTAAGGTGTCCGACGTCAAAAGTGGTGTGCGAGAGATTTGGGTCGGACTTATCAAAGACGGTAAGGAAGTTTTGCTGTTTGAAAAAGACCTGCCTTCCGAAGGTGTTATTGGCGGTGGAAAGACCCGCGAGGCGTCTTTCGAGATCAAAATTGAGCCCAAAAAAATGGGCATAACCGACGGCAAGGCGATCTTGCGAATGGTTGCCAGGGATTATTCCTGGCGGAAATGGTTGCACGGAAACGCGGCCTATTTAGAAAAAGACGTCATGATCGATACAAAACCTCCCGAGATAGGTGTTCTCAGCAGGATACACAATGTGAGTCAGGGGGGTACAGGACTCGTGATCTACAAGCTGTCGGAACCGTGCCTTGAAAGCGGCGTTTCTGTGGGTGAAAACTTTTTCCCTGGATATTCAGGATATTATAAGGACAAAAACTTTTTTGTGGCCTTTTTTGCCCTGGATTATACCCAAGGGGCAGGCACCGAACTCCTTGTAAAGGCAACGGATTTATCCGGAAACAGCTCCAGGGCCGGGTTCCCATTCTATATTCGAAAAAAAGTTTTTAAAAAGGTTTCTTTAGAAATTTCCGACCGATTTCTGAATTGGAAGATGCCGGAATTTGATGTGGATGTCCCGGCGGATTCCGAAAATGCCCTGGTGGACAAGTTTCTTAAGGTTAACCGTGAATTTCGCAACCGTAACAACTTAAAATTAATTGATATCGGAAGAAAAACCGATAGCAAATTATATTGGAACGGTGCATTTTTGAGGCTCCCCAATTCAGCCAGAAAGGCCAATTTCGCCGATCATCGCGGATATAGATACAAAGGGCATGTCATCGATGATCAGGTCCATCTGGGCGTGGATCTGGCTTCCATTGCCCATTCACCGGTACCGGCATCGAACCGTGGAAAGGTTGTCTTTGCCGGATATTTGGGGATCTACGGGAAAACCGTAATGATCGACCACGGGTTCGGATTGTTCAGTACCTATTCACATTTAAGCGCTTTTGACGTCAAACAGGGACAGATGGTATCAAAAGGTGAGATTATCGGGCGCACCGGAAGTTCGGGGATGGCCGGTGGGGATCATCTCCATTTTGGAATACTGGTTCACAATACATTTGTGAATCCTGTGGAATGGTGGGATTCGGCCTGGATAAAAAACAATATCTCAAACAAATTGGAAACGGTAAAATCTTTGTATTAACCGAATCGAGTCAAAACTCGATTGGTCGTTATCAGTTGCCTGTCAACAGTTTTGAAAGATCGACAGGCAAAATTACACATCATTTCCAGAAGAGATACAAAAATATTGATTTAACAACATTGACGAACTCGTAAAAAGGCTGATTTTACTCGATATCGCTCACAAAAGACTTTTTACGAAACCGTCAACATTCTATTAACGAATAACCGATAACAGATAACAGGTAACCCTCAATTGGACGTTTTCGCTCAATTGGGGTATTAAATTTTAACATGGAAAGTGAATCAGAGAGTGGCTGGCAATGAAAAAACATAAAATTAATAAGTCATATGAGGAGATCAATAAAAAGATTAAGACCGGAGAAGTGGTTGTGGTTACTGCCGAGGAGATCATCGACATCGTCCGGGAAGAAGGGCCGGTTGAAGCGGCACGGCGGGTCGACGTTGTAACGACGGGAACCTTTGCCCCAATGTGTTCATCCGGCGCATTTATAAACTTCGGACATGCTGTTCCGAGACTAAAAGCATCCAAGGTCTGGTTGAATAATGTACCCGCATATGCCGGTATTGCAGCGGTGGACTGCTATCTCGGGGTTACGGAGCCGTGTGAAGATGATCCGTTGAACAAGGTTTATCCCGGGGAATTTAATTATGGCGGTGGCCATGTGATTCAGGACCTGGTTGCCGGAAAGACCGTCTATTTAAAAGCCACCGCTTACGGAACAGACTGTTATCCGAATCGCCTGATGGAAAAAGATGTTTCATTGGCAACACTTCCCAGCGCCACCCTCTGCAATCCCAGAAACGGGTATCAAAATTACAACTGTGCCGTAAACTTGACCAATAAAACCGTCTATACCTATATGGGCACATTGAAACCCAGGGCCGCCAATGCAAATTTCTGTTCGGCCGGTCAACTCAGCCCGCTTTTTAATGACCCTTATTATAAAACCATCGGCCTGGGGACCCGAATTTTCCTCGGCGGGGGAACCGGGTATGTGACCTGGTACGGCACCCAGCACAACCCGTCGGTGGAACGGACAAACAAAAGTGTTCCCAAATCAGCTGCCGGCACCCTTTGGGTTATGGGAGATCTCAAAAAAATGAGTCCCAAATGGCTTATGGGCGTCAGCATGCAGGGATACGGGTGTTCCCTTGCCGTGGGTCTGGGCATTCCCATCCCCATCCTCAACGAGGAGATCGTTCAATACACTGCGATTTCGGATGAAGATTTGTTTACCCAGATCGTAGATTACGGCCATGATTATGCCCATGGTATTTCGAAAAGTTACGGCCAGGTCAGCTACGCAGAATTGAAAAGCGGCTCTATTAAATTCAGGGGTGAGGAAATACCCACCGTACCGATGTCCAGCATGGTGAGGGCACGTGAAATTGCTGAAATGCTGAAAAGATGGATTTCCAAAGGCAAATTTGTGATCGGTGAGCCCCAGTTTACATTGCCGATGAAATAATGCCCCAACGCTGTATCAACATCCGGCAGGGAAATTAAAACCGA
>JAHECI010000095.1 GCA_024641825.1 Desulfobacterales bacterium
TGACCCTTCACAAAGGTATGACCAAGCGGGTCATTCGGGATGCTAAGATTCCCACATCCGAATTTTGGGTGGTGGAAAAAGAGGGTGACGAACGGTCGGTGACTTTTCCGCCCCCTTATTTTATCAAACCGGTGGCCGAAGGTACGGGAAAAGGGGTCAGCCCGCATTCAATTCTTCATCACCATCGTGATTTGGCCTCGGCCTGTGGGGCCATGGGAGATACTTACAACCAACCGGTTCTGGTGGAGCGTTATCTTTCCGGGAGAGAATTTACCGTTGGAATTATCGGAACCGGAGCGGATGCCGAGGTCTTGGGCACCGTTGAAGTGATCTTGCTGGCCGGCGCTGAAGCGGGGGTATATTCCTACGTCAACAAAGCGCGTTGCGAAGAACTGGTTCAATATCGTTCGGTTCGATCCGCAGAAGAACCCCTGATCCAAAAAACTGAAGACATCGCCCTCAATGCCTGGCAGGTTTTGGGCTGCCGGGATGGCGGTCGCGTGGATATTCGGTGCGACGAGGCCGGTCAACCTTATTTTTTAGAGATCAATCCCCTGGCCGGATTACATCCGGACCATTCGGATCTACCGATTATCTGCAAAGGAATTCCCCTTCCTTATGAGGTCTTGATTGAACGCATTCTTGCATCGGCCTTCAAGAGAATCGACTGGAATGAACCCCCAAAAAGGAAAGAAACCTGATGCGTATTGCCGTCGTTCACAACGCGACAGAGCCGGAGGACCGCCCGGATGAACTGGATGTTCTGATCCAGGCCGAGGCCGTTTCCCAATCGTTGAAAGAACTGGGCCACGACGTCGTTCAAATGCCGTGCACCCTGGATCTTTTGAGTATAAAAGATCGACTGCTGGCCTATGAACCCCAGTTGGTATTCAATCTGGTGGAATCTCTGGATGGTCAAGGACGGTTGATCCATTTGTTTCCGGGCCTTCTGGATGCCATGGGGATAGGTTACACCGGGTCGTGTACAGAGTCCATTTTCGTGACCTCCCACAAGGGGCTGGCAAAGGAACGAATGAGCTTGGCGGGGCTCCCCACACCGGAGTGGATCGGCCCCAGTCCTTGCGATTTGCCGTTCGTCTACAAAAATTTTTTCTCAGCGGAAAAGGAACGCTGGCTGGTCAAATCCATCTGGGAGCATGGTTCCCTGGGATTGGACGATGATGAAACCGTCGAAAACAAGGGTCTTGAGGCCTTGCATCAAATTCTTGAGGAGCGAGCCCCGAAACTTGGGGGGAGCTGCTTTGCCGAGGTGTTTGTCGAAGGACGGGAATTCAATCTCTCGATTCTCGAAGGCGCGGGGGGGATTCAAGTGCTTCCTCCGGCGGAGATTATTTTCGAAAACTACGGCACACAAAAACTTACCATCGTGGGATACCGGGCAAAGTGGGACAGCTCTTCCTACGAATATCATCATACCCCCAGACGGTTCGATTTTCCCTCGTCCGACGCAGCCCTTCTTCGACGGCTGAAAAAGCTGGCGGTCCGTTGCTGGGAGGTCTTCGGAATGAAGGGATATGCCCGCATCGATTTTCGTGTGGATTTAGAGGGTCGTCCATGGATTCTCGAAGTCAATGCCAATCCCTGTCTTTCTCCGGATGCCGGGTTTGCTGCTGCGGTCGATCGATTCGGGATGACCTTTGTTCGGGCCATTGAAAGTATCGCAATGAACGGAATCTCGACCCAAAGGAGGTGATTCCATGCTTCGTATCCGGCGTATTTATGATGACATCCTTCCTCGAAACAAGGAGGTCCTGCGACAGGTCAAAGACATTCTCAGGACCCGTTTCAGCGAGGTTCCCCAAGAGGAGATCGATCAGATCGGTGAAAAGCTCCGCAATCCCTTTAAACATCGATTTCGTTCTATCCTGTTTGCGGCCGAGAGTCTGAATAACCGGGTTTTAGGGTTTGCGATTCTGTTGTATGAACCCGAGATCAACTTTTGTTATTTAGACTGGATCGCCACGGCCAGCGGAAAAACCAGGGGCGGGCTCGGCAGTGCCATTTATGACACGATTCGGAAGGAAGCTGTGGATCTCAAGGCAAAGGGACTTTTTTTTGAGTGCCTTCCCGACGACCGGAAAACCTGTCCGGATGAGGCCCTGCTCAAGGAAAATTGTGATAGGCTCAGGTTTTATGAACGGTACGGCGCCCGTCCCATTGTAAATACGGCTTATGAAACGCCGGTGACACCCGGCGATTCCTGTATGCCGCATCTGGTCCATGACGGGCTGGGACTGCCCAAGCTTCCGGATTCGGTCTATGTTCGAAAGGTGGTGCGGGCCATCCTCGAGCGAAAGTATGCAGACTATTGCCCCACCGAATATGTAGAAACGGTCGTCAAGTCCGTTCGAGACAATCCGATTCAACTCAGGCCCCACCGGTATGTCAAACCCGAGGCAGCCCAGCCACAGGTCAAAAGCCAGTCCCTGGAACAGATCGGGCTGGTGGTCACGGACCGGCACGCCGTCCATCATGTCCATGAGCGTGGATATGTGGAATCTCCGGTCAGGGTGCGGAGCATCCTGGGGAAACTGGAAAAATCGGGAATTTTTGCCCGGATCAAGCCCAAAAGTTTTCCGGACAGACACCTCTTTACGGTTCATGACCAGCGGTTCGTCCGTTATCTCAAGCGGGCTTGCGAGGAGATGCCCGAAGGAAAATCCCTTTATCCGTATGTGTTTCCTATTCGAAACAAGACCCGTCCACCCAAGGAGCCCTCGGTTCTTTCGGGTTATTACTGTATCGACACGTTCACTCCCATTAACGGGAATGCTTATGTTGCCGCGCGTCGAGGTGTGGATTGCGCGCTGACGGCGGCCCATGAGATCCTTGAAGGCCGGCGCGTCTCCTATGCCCTGGTCCGGCCGCCGGGCCACCATGCCGAACGGCATTCTTTCGGGGGCTTCTGCTATTTCAACAATGCCGCCACCGCAGCCCAACACCTTTCTGATTTTGGAAAAGTAGCTGTTCTGGATATCGATTATCACCACGGCAACGGCCAGCAGGACATCTTCTACCGGCGATCGGATGTGCTGACGGTTTCCATTCACGGGCACCCGAAATTTGCGTATCCCTATTTTTCGGGATTCGATGATGAGCGGGGAGAGGGGGACGGTGACGGTTTTAACCTGAATCTTCCCCTGTCCGAAGCGGTGGGCGGTAAAAAATATCGTCAAGCCTTGGCCAAGGCCGTTCGCAGGATAGTGCAGTTTGATCCTTATTTTCTCGTGGTGGCACTGGGCCTGGATACGGCCAAGGGAGATCCCACCGGAACGTGGTCCCTGACGTCCAAGGATTTTGAGGCCAACGGTCGAATGATCGGGGAATTGGGACTTCCGACGGTGGTTGTCCAGGAGGGCGGATATCGGAATCGGACCCTGGGAACCAACGCCCTGCGCTTTTTCAAAGGTCTGGCCGAAGCCGTTCATGGATTTCCAAAGGGTGAACTGCGTTTGGATTTTCTCCATGGCGTCAAGTTTCGTTACGATCTGGAACCCGTCGACCCCGAGAGGATTCGCCGCCTCGTGGAGATTACCGGTTTCTTTTATCCGGCCGAAGTGGATCTGGCCGAGGAACTGGTAAAAGAACGGCTCTCAAAGGGGCCTGTCAGCGGTTATCATTTTGTTCTGGCAGAATCTTATGGCCGTCTGGCCGGATATGGTTGTTTCGGTCCCATTCCCTGCACCGCCGCCAGCTACGACTTATACTGGATTGCAGTTCATCCGGACTTTCAGGGCAGAGGCCTGGGAAAACGATTGATCAAAGAAATCGAGCGTCGGGTTCAAGAGGCCGGGGGAACACGCATCTATGTGGAAACCTCTCAACGCCCTCAGTATGCCAGCACCCGGGCTTTTTACGAAAACCGGGGATACCGGCAGGCATCGGTTCTGGAAGATTTTTATGGACCCGGTGAAGCCAGGGTGACGTATTGCATGGTCTTAAAGTCGATGCAGAAATAACAAAATGTAAAATTTAAAGTGCCTAAAGTGAACTAAAGTGCCTAAAATTAAGGCATTCTATCAATTTTAATTACAATTGATTGCGCTGAAAGCGTATTCCTTAACCCTGGCCCAGACCGATCACCAATACTATACACTCAAAAAGTCATGTTTATAATAGTCCATAAGTCAGGTCAATATATGAACGATTCGCACCAGGGCGGGCTTTAGCTCATTTTAGGCATTTCAAACTTCGAACTTTTGGGCTTCTGCTTGTCCGGGATAGTTGTCCTGATTAAAATACGTCATCTTATTTATGAATTAGAGCAATTAGCTTAAGACCTATATCAGAAAGTGCTTGATTTCCTTTGGCGGGACACCGATGACTCGGACGATTTCATTCCCCTTGGGGGTTGTCACGCCAACGTCAACGGGTGTGATTTCCGGAGCCTTGCTGTAACCTGCACATATCGAAGCCGCAAGCAGGATCATTTCATTTTTACCACCGTGGGGCATCAGAACAATGGGACCGGGGTACTTTTTTACTTTGATGAGAATGTCCAGATCCGGATCGTAATATTTTAAAAGGTTTTCATTGTCCTTCTGGGTTCGTCCCACGGCTATTTTTGTGGTTTCGTTCAATCGAAGATGTCGTCCATGTTTTAAAAGATGGAGTTCTCTTTCGGCAGTTGTATCCTGGTGATCAAAAAGGTCCCTGAGCCGGGATGTGTAGCCTTTGTCCGTCAATAGACATCCGCCGGCAGGAGACGGATAGTTCGTAATTCCAAATTCTTCGGCAAGTTTCATCTGGGGTTTTCGGGATCTTCCGGATATGTCCAGCAGCAGATCCCTGTTTAACAGTCCCTGTTCTTCAGGTCGGGTTATGGGGAGTTTTTTTGCGCTTAAGGGGCGCACGATATACCCGTCAAAGCCGGATCGTTTTTCCACATAACGGAGAGAATTCATGGTCTGGGACATGGGGCGCTGTCCGAGGACCTCTCCGCTGAAAAGAAAATCAAATCCATTTTCACCCATGATGGTTCCGGCCTGATTGAACATCAAGGCATGGCAGTCCATACAGGGATTCATGTGTTTCCCATACCCGCAATTCGGGTTTTTCAGCATCTCCAGATAGGGGCGGGTGATATCCCTGACCATCAGGGGGATGCCGGTGGTCCCGGACGCCTGCCGTGCATTTTCGGATGAAAAAAACGGTGTTTCGAATGTAATCCATTGGACTTCTATGCCCTGGTTTTGCAACACCAGGGCCGACAGGATGCTGTCGAGGCCGCCGGAACAAAGGCCTAAAGCCCGCACTTTTTTTGACGTTAAATTCATGATATGTGGTAGCTCAAAAAAAAATCTATAAAGGATCACCAATGGCAAAAAAAACAACATTGAACAAAGATAAGGCCCGAGCTTTAAAAATTCAACGCATTCTAAAAGAAACCTATCCTGATGCCAAAACCCAACTTCGTTATGATACCCCTTTTGAACTTCTGGTGGCAACCATACTGTCTGCTCAATGTACGGACAAACAGGTCAACGGCGTCACCGGTGATTTGTTTAAGAAACTGAAAACCCCCGATGACTTTGCCGATGCTCCGAACAAGACCATCGAGGCGCTGATTCGATCGACCGGTTACTTTCGCAACAAGGCAAAGAATATCAAAAACTGCGCCAAAAGTCTCATTGAAAAATATAACGGCCAGGTGCCGAATACGTTAAGTGAATTGGTTGAACTACCCGGAGTGGGGCGTAAAACCGCCAATGTGGTCCTTGGCAGTGTCTTTAATATCCCCGGTATTGTTGTCGATACCCATGTGGCAAGAATATCAAAACGACTCGGACTTACGGGAAATCACAATCCGGTCAAAATTGAGTATGATCTGATGGACGTCATTCCCAAAGAGGAATGGAGCGATTTTTCCATTCAACTGATCTATTTTGGAAGGGCCATATGCAAAGCAAGAAAACCGGCGTGTGCCCTCTGTCCCCTGTATGATCTGTGCGATGCGTCCGATAAAATTGCCAAACCGGCTTAAATATTTGAAGCAGGGAACTATGTTTCCTTGCCCGTTTCAGCCTCAGGATAATTCCGTTTTAATCTGCAAGAACTCCCAAATAAAACCGCGTAAAAGCGAACAGGTCTAAGGTGTTTAGATACCACGACGGGTGTATGATAATTATCAATAAGTTTGACACCCTCATTGCTGTTCGCATTAACGCGCTCTAATTTGCTCAGACAGCTTCCCGATCAAAACGGAATTATCCTGAGGCGTATTAAAATTTCGACCGTAAGCAATTCAATCAGAACATATTTACTCGAAATTAAATTTGCCGGTAGAGAAAAGATCCCAGCAGGTATCCGCCACCACCGGATCAAAAAAAGTCGATTTGTTGCGCATGACTTCCTCCAGGGCCTTGTCTATACCGAGACCGGGTCGATAAGGACGATGGGAGGACATGGCCTCTATTACGTCCGCAACCGATAGAATTTTTGATTCCAAAAGAATTTCTTCGCCGGCAAGTCCTTGTGGATATCCTGATCCGTTCATCCTTTCGTGATGCTGTAAAACAATTTGGGCAACAGGCCATGGAAATTCTATGCCTTTAAGGATTTCATATCCGATTTGGCAGTGCTGTTTGATGATGTTATATTCATCCTGTGTTATTTTACCGGGCTTGCTTAGAATTTCAGCCGGCACGGAAATTTTTCCGATATCATGCAGCAATCCTGCGATACGGAGTCCTTCAATAAAGTTTTCTGTAAGGCTCATGTTCTCTGCTATGGAACACGCCAGTTTGGTAACGCGCTGTTGGTGACCGGACGTGTAGGGGTCCCTGATCTCAGACGCAGATGCCAAGGCGACCACCGTTTGGTCCTGGGCGCGTCGCAATTTTTGGAAACTTTGTTTAAGTTCCGCATCCGCTTGATTTCTTTCGGCCAAGAGAATGCGCTCTTTGAGGACCCGTTTCAACCTGAGCATCAATTCTCTGGGGTTGATCGGTTTTTGAAAAAAGTCGCTGGCGCCGCCTTCAATCACTTTCTCATACGTAAAATCTTCTGCAAAGCCGGTCATAACAATGACGTCAGAATCATGTTTCTCTTTTACTTTCATGGTTAATTCAATGCCATCGAGGCCTGGCATTCTGATATCGGTTAGGATGACATCCACATTTTTATTCCCCGCATCCAGGAATTTCAAAGCGTCTATCCCACTTTCGGCGATGGTGCATTCATAGCCGGCGTTCTCCACATTCTGTTTGATCATATCCCGGATGAGTTCATCATCCTCAACAACCAAAATATGAAAATTATCGGCGCTGCTTTTATGGGAATTTTTCATGTGTTCTCCTCTATTGAAGCCAAGTTGCCGGTTTGTTCGGGTTCTAAATGCCCCAAAGTTGCACCGGTGCTTTCAAATTGCTCACTATTTTTGGTTCAAGACCTCTCGGATGGTCCGTGCAATCTCTTTCACTCGGACCGGTTTGCTGATAAGTGCGCCGATTCCGAGACGCTGGGTCGTATCTTCCGTTATTTTTTCATTGAATCCGGTACATAAAATTATCGGAATATCAGGGCGGATGCGCATCAATTTTTCGATCAACTCCATTCCCGTCATTTTGGGCATGGTCTGGTCGGTGATAATCAGATCGAACTTCTCGGGTTCTCTGCGGAATTCCTCGAGGGCTTCGATGCTGCTGTTTTTTGAAAAAACGCCGTATCCGAGTCTCTCCATCATCAAATGCATCATCCCGAGCACATCTTCTTCATCATCAACCAGCAAAATCGTTTCATTGCCCATTGGTATGGAGTCTTCGGTGGATGCATTCGACACGGTTTGGGATGCCCCACGGGGCAGCGGCAGGTAAACGCTCACGGTGGTTCCCCGACCCGGTTCACTGTCAACGTCGATAACTCCGTTATAGCCTTGGACGATTTCACATACCGTGCCGAGGCCCGTGCGTTGGTCTTTATTTTGGTAATAGTTGGGGTCGAAAATATGCTGTATCCGGTCCGTTTCAATGCCATGGCCGGTATCTTTAACCGCCAGTTGCAAATAGGCTCCAGAGGTCAGATCCACATCGGAGGATACCTCGCTGGAATCTATAATTAACTCCGAGAGGGTTACTTCCAGTACCCCGCCCTTTTCTTCCATGGCCTGGTATGCATTGGTGCAAAGGTTCGTTAAGATCTGTTGTATTTCCGACGGATCGGCTGCCAAAGGGCCACAGGCATTGTCTATTGCCTGGCGGATTTCTATGGTTGCCGGCAGCGATGCTCTCAACAGCTTGAGCGTTTCCTTTAAAACATATTGAATTTTTAGCAGGTTCTTCTCTTGCCCGCCTTTTCTGCTGAAACTGAGGATCTGTTGAATAAGGTCCTTGGCCCGGTCGGCTGCTTTAAGGACGGCTGCCAGATTTTTTCGGGTTTTGCTGTTTTCGGGGATATCGTACATGCTCATCTCGGTGTAGCCGATTATGGGGAAAAGAATATTATTGAATTCATGGGCAATACCTCCCGCCAAAGTTCCAATGGCCTCCATTTTCTGTGCTCGCTGAAGCTGCTTTTTAAGTTGGGTCTTTTCTTTCTCCAATGCATCGACGCGGGATACCATACGGATCTGGGCCTTTAACTCGGCACGGGTAATCGGTTTATTCAGAAAAGCGTCAGCGCCGGCGTCCAATCCCTTAACATAGCTATCGGGGTCCGATGGGGCCTCCATCATCATAATAACCGGAATTCCCCGGGTGTTTTCATCAGATTTCAGCCGATTACAAACCGAATGCCGCTCCATTTCCGGTGCGCAAATGCCCAGAAGAATGGCGCCGGGAGATTCGGCCTTTGCGCGTTCTAACCCCTCCAAAGGGGATCGGACGGAAATCACCCGGCAATCTGAGATGATGTCTTTTAATAAGGTCTCAATATTATTTAAATCGTCTGTTTTTTCGTCGATCACCAATATGTTTTTAATCATTATCATTCTACCTTCCAAATACCGTATTTTACAGGTGCGAATCAAGGTATACTATCCTTTGGGCTTGGATACCTTAAAATACCCCCTTTTCGGCAAACGAATTTATCTGGTTTTCGGTATAACCGAGTTCTTCAAGAATAGAGACCGTGCTTTCTCCAAAATCCACCGGCGGTGTTCGGATGGCGCCGGAAGTTTCACTCAACTTAATCGGCACACCCAGGGTTTTGCAGGCCTCCCCGTTTTTTTGCCGGATATCAACAACCATTTCCCTTTCTCTAAAATATGGATCTTCCAGCACTTCTTTGAGATTCTGTATTCGTCCCCAGCATACATCAAGGTCCGCAAGTTCTGTCTCCCATTGTGCAAGGGTTTTTTTCTTGAAAGTGGTCCGCATGAAATCGAGAATCTCTTTTCTGCATTTTTCATCATACTGGAGAGCGGCATACTCGGGAACACCTAAATGTTCACAAAGTTGTTTCCAGAAACGGTGCTCCACAGCACCGATGGAGATATGGCGGCCATCGGCTGTTTCATAGGTGTTATAAAACGCGAAACGGTGAGAAAACCACGCCTCACCGCGCTTCGGGCCATCTCCTGTGCGTTGATAAAAAAACAGCGCCAGGGGCAGAAAGCTTGCCATTGAATCGGTCATTGCAATATCGATATGCTGACCTTTTCCGGTCCTTTCCCTGGCCCATAGCGCCAGAAGGACGCCGATGGCGGCATTCATTCCCCCCCCTGCAATGTCTGCAATCTGGACTCCGGGGATGGATGGCGGACGGTCCGGTTCTCCCATGAGATCGAGAACACCCGCATGGCCAAGGAAGTTCACGTCGTGTCCGGCGCGATTTTTATACGGCCCGGTCTGGCCATAACCTGTAAGGGAGCAGTAAATGATTTTGGGATTGACACAACGAACCGTATCATAGTCAACACCCAGCCGGTGAACAACTCCCGGTCGAAACCCTTCGATCAAAATGTCTGTTTTATCGACCAGCCGGTAAAAGATCTCTTTACCTTCCGGGGTCTTGAGATTAAGAGACATATGCTCTTTGTTTCGATTGATGGAGGGAATGAAAAGGTCGTCTGCCATAAAACGTTTATCCTCCACCGAGATCACACGTGCGCCATGGTCCGCCAGGATCATGGTGCAAAAAGGGCCGGGCAGCAGACGTGAAAGATCCAAAACCGTTATTCCGGACAACGCTCCGTTATTTTCTTGGTTTTTATTTTCCATAGATTTCATTTGAGATCATTTTT
>JAHECI010000096.1 GCA_024641825.1 Desulfobacterales bacterium
TGCCCATCGGCAGGCATCCTGTGGATAGAAAAAAAATGTCCATCCACAGCAAAAAAAGTCGAAATGCCGAAACAACATGGAAAGTAAAAGAACGTTTTATTCTGGCCACTTTGATTGATATTGATCTGAAAACCGGGCGAACCCATCAGATCCGAGTTCATTGTGCCGCCATCAACCATCCGGTCATGGGGGATCCGGTTTACGGCGGCCGCAGGCGAAGAATGCCCATAGAAACAACCCCGGGGCAACGCCTATCCGTCCCGAGGCAGATGCTCCATGCCCGGCGCCTGGAGTTCACCCATCCTTCGACCCACGCAAATCTTAGTTTTGAAGCACCGATCCCTTCGGATATGCAGGATACCCTAACCGCTTTACGGTCTACCGGTTAGAAACCGTTTTAATTCCTTTCGGCCTATTTTTAAAAGCCTAAGCGATCTTTAAATGATTCAAGGGCGTCCCGTAGCATGCGGCGAATGAAGCTCTCTCTTTCGCTGTGGGGGAGCTGGGCGTAGGCGGGGTACTCCGGGTGGGACGATGTGAGTTCGGGGAAGGTGCCTTTGCATTCTGCCTTGACAATGTCGAAACGCTGAACCATCTCCACAATGCCGTATTTCTCACACGGCAGGTTGATGATCCATTCCAATCGGCGCATGATTTCAAAACGCACCTGGTCGGCTAAAAACAGGTGGATGTCAACCACCGCTATTTGCTCTCTATTGGGAAGATAATTGAACTTTATGGCCGGGCCAAGGTCCAGAACCCCCATGATCAGTTCATAATAGGCAACGGCCCTGTTTTCACCGGGCTGGGCCAGAAAATAAAGGGCGGTGTCTGAAAGATCGGAAAGCTTGGTGTTGATATGGTAGGATTCGCCAAAGCGTATTTCCCAGGATCCGAAAGCTCTTTGCTCGATGACCTTGGCTCGATAGACTAGGATATCGATGACGTTTGTCATTTCGGATAATATTCTGATACTGGAATGGGGGCACAACCGTGCCCCCGGGATATGCATTATGCAACATCTTTGTTATAGCAGATCAGACAGCACTCCAGGCAACGACTCGATTCATATAAAGCCTCATCTTCGCTGATCACGAGATCTGCTTCTACAAAGGATTTGATCCGTTCATCCACAGGAAGCTCCGGCATTTTCGTTCGGGGCAGCTGGGTAATTCCCGGAACAGATTCGAAAATCGACACCGGTATATTCTTCTTGAATAATGTTTTGGATGGGGGTGTTATATCTTCGCCGGCCAGGTAGAAGTGGATCGATCGGGCGGCGCGTCGTCCGGCACCGATGGCTGAGACAACAAGATCTGCGCCGGTTGCGGCGTCTCCACCGGAAAAAATATAGGGGATGCTGGACTGAAGGGCGATTTCGTCTTCCGAATCGATGGTGTTCCAGCGGGTCAGTTTCAGATCTTCATCGAGCCGTTTGCTTTCATCCTTGAAGAAGACATCCGGACCCTGGCCGATGGCCGTGATCAGCATGTCGATTTCGATGACGGTTTCCGACCCTTCGATGGGTATGGGACGGCGCCTGCCGCTGGCATCCGGCTCGCCCAGTTCCATTTTCAGATATTCGAGTCCGGTGACGTTGCCATCTTCATCCCCGATGACCCGTGTTGGGGCGGCCAGGAACGTAAAATTAATGCCTTCATGTTCCGCAGCAACGATTTCAACTTCGTTGGCCGGCATTTCTTTTCGGGTCCGTCGATAGACGATGGTGACCTCGTCCGCTCCCAGGCGAACCAGGGTGCGAACACAGTCGATGGCCGTGTTCCCGCCGCCGATGACCACACACTTTTTGCCGATAAACGGCCGCTTCTCATGGGGCTTTTCCTGCTGCCATACGGCAAAATGGGTGAGAAAATTAATTCCGGTGTAACACCCTTCCAGGTTTTCGCCCTCAACGCCGAGGGTGTAATCTTTCCATGCGCCGATGCCCAGGAAAACAGAATCATATCCGGATGCGATCAAGGCGCCGATATCGAAATCACGGCCCAGGGCGACGTTGGGCTTGTGGTCGATCCCCAGGTTCAAAATTCCGTCGATTTCCCAGGCCAAGACCTCTTTGGGGAGCCGATATTCCGGAATTCCGTATCGAATCATACCGCCAAGTTTGGGCATGGCATCGAAAATCGTAACATTATGGCCCAAACGGCGGAGAAAATAGGCACAACTCAACCCAGCCGGGCCGCCGCCGACAACGGCCACTTTTTTACCGGTGGGCGGCGCAACGGAGATGGGAAGACGCTTTCCGGAGTTCATTTCATGGTCTGCCACAAAGCGCTTCAATTGGTTGATGGATACCGGCTCGTCTTCGATACCCCTACGGCACTTGTTTTCACACGGGTGGGGGCAGACTCGGCCGCAGGCCAGCAGCAAGGGGTTACGCTCCCGAATGGTGTTGACCGCGCCTTCATAATCTCCAATTTTGGTCTGGTAAACGTATTTAGGTATATCGATTTCCGCCGGACACGTCTGCTGGCAGGGGGCGATACGATCGTCATACTGATTGAGATGGAGGAGTCTTTGGGACATGGTTTTGATTTCCATGATATCTTTGGGACAGACTTTTTCACAGGCCCCACAGCCGACACATTTCATCTCGTTGACAACCGGATACCCGTGGGGCCCAATTTTTAGGGCATCAAAAGCACAGGCCCTGACACAATCCCCAAAACCCATGCAGCCCACCGGACAGACCCGTTGGCCGCCGTGAAGGGTGGCCAGTGCCTGGCAACTTTGAATTCCCATATATTCAAATTTTTCAGCCGCCCGGTCTCCGCCGGTACACGTGTTGTAAGAGATCAAGGATTCGGCGGTGCCCGGGTCGAGCCCCATAACACCGGCGATGTTCGCAGTGGCTTCAGGTCCGGCCACAATACAGACGCTGGGCGGTGCTTCTCCGGCTACAACGGCAACCGCTGCAGCGGAACATCCGGCATATCCGCATCCGCCGCAATTGGCACCGGCCGTATATCCTTCTACAACGGCAATGCGAGGGTCTTCATAGACATAAAAGATTTTGGACGCCGCGCTGAGAACAGCGCCGCAGACAGCTCCCAGAGCCAACATAAAAAAAACGGCTGATAATGACAACACAGTATCCTCCTAATTAATTCTAATGGCCGTTGCTAGATCATCCCTTTGAAAGCATAGAACGTCAGGGAGAGAATCCCCGCAGTCACCAGGCCGATGGATGTATCCTGGAGCGGTTTCGGTACCCTCGCCAGAATGATGCGTTCACGGACACCTGCAAAGAGAACCAGTGCCAGGCCAAATCCTACGGCATAGGCAACGGACTGAACCAGGGTTTTCATAAAGTTCAGCTCTTTATCGACGTTTAAGATACACGCACCGAAAACTGCACAGTTGGTGGTAATCAACGGTAAAAAGATGCCCAGCCCTGCGTAGAGTGCCGGGATGCTCTTTTTTAAAAACATCTCCACAAATTGGACCAACGATGCAATCACCAAAATAAACGCGATGGTTCGCATGTATACCAGTTTATACGGTACCAGAAAAAACGTATACAGAACCCAGGTGATCACCCCGGCCAACACCAGGACAAAGACGACGGCCATGGCCATGCCCACTGCGGTTTCCATCTTCTTGGATGTACCGAGGAAGGGGCAGTTGCCCAAAAACTGGGCCAGCAAAATGTTGTTTACAAAAATGCCGGCGATGATAATTTCCATGTAGCCCATTGATTAACTCCTATTTGCTTCCCGCAAGATTCATGAGGCAGAGCATTAACCCGAGGCAGACAAAGGCTCCGGGTGCTTGAACCATGAACGAAAACGGTTCAAAATTCGCGCCAAATACTTCTCGAACACCGATAATAGAAGTGGGTGTCGTCCAAATGGTTAAATTGTTGGCACCAAATAACTCCCGTATAGCGCCGAGGGATGCTAAAGAAAGGGTAAAACCGATACCGATACCCAGGCCGTCGGCGATGGAGGGCAGAATATTGTTTTTGGATGCAAACGCCTCAGCCCGGCCCAGCAAAATACAGTTTACCACGATCAGCGGTATGAATACGCCCAGTTTGAGAAACAAGGTGTAGGCAAAGGCTTGCATGAGCAGTTCGATGACCACGACAAAGGTCGCAATGATAATGATAAAACAGGCGATTCGAACTTTGGACGGAATGATATTCCTTAACGAAGCAATCAGGATGTTCGAAAATACCAGAACGAAGGTCGTGGCCAATCCCATGCCAATGCCGTTTTCTATGGTGGTGGTGACACCCAGTACCGGGCACAACCCCAGCACCAGCCGAAACGGCGCTATTTCTTCCCACAGACCTTTGGTAAATTCCTGTGTGAGTGTTTTCGCCATGTTGTTATCTCCCTATTTGTTAAATTCCTTTAACTTCTCCGAAAGCTGAGGTTTCAGCTTTTGATAAATGCTGCCGGTTTGGGTGGCGGCCGCACAAACCGCTCTGGAGGTAATGGTCGCGCCACTCATTGCGTTGATTTTACCGCCGTCGTTGGTGACGTTAAAGGTCTCTGAGATGGGCAAACCTTTAAATTGGGACACAAACGCGGGATTGTCTTTTGCCGTGGCTCCCAATCCGGGGGTTTCACTGTGGGTGGTCACCCCGGCACCGACGATGGTGTCGTCGTCCATATTAACGGCGACCATCAGACCCACGTCACCGCCGTATCCCTTTCCCGAACTTTCAAGAACCACCGTGTTGGCTTTGCCGTCGAATTTTCCGACGAAAAATTTTCGTTCTATGTCGCCGTCTTTAAGGGAGAACCGATCGGCGATGGGATCATTGGACACGCCTTCGAGGATCTTTTTAATTGCCGGGCCTTTCACAAATTTCAGCTGCTGAATTTCGATCCGGGCAGCGGTCGCGTTCCGAAGCCCCGAAAGCAAACCGCCCGAAAAGGCGCTTAAAACCGTCAGAACTACCACCATCATTACTAAATCTCGCATGTTACACAACCTTTCCCAGTGCTTTAGGTCTGATTTTGTCACAAATTGGATTGATGAGATTCATAAGCAAAATTGCAAACACCACCCCATCGACATAGGCGCCGATATTCCGTATCAACACGGTCATTATCCCGGCCCCGGCTCCGTAAATGAACATGGGGATGCAATTGACCGGCGACGATGAATCTTCGGTGGCCAGAAAAAAGGCTCCGATCAGCGTATAGCCGGTTAAAAGGTGAAAAACAGGGCCTGCGTAAACGGATGGATCAGATATATGAAACAGCAGTGCCGTCACAAATACGCCGGCTAAAAAAGAGACGGAAATTTCCCATCGGATAAACCCTCTGATAATCAGATATATTCCACCCAGAATGAGTCCGATCCCAAAGGTTGCCCCGATGGCGCCGGAGTGCTGGCCCAATAAAAGACCTGCGGTGCTAAAGGCTTCGATGCCCGACGTTCCCAGATGTTTGGCGGCGGCCAGGGGATAGACCATGGCAAAACCGAGATCGTAGTTCATCAGGGCTTCATTAAAATCGAAATGGTCTTTCCAGGCCACCATGAGGATGGCCACCCCGATTAGAACGGGATTGAAGGGATTGCCGCCGATACCGCCGTAAATATGCTTTCCAATAACCATTGCGACGAAAGTGCCTGTGGCAACCAGCCACCACGGAGATGTTGCCGGCAAAAGCATGGCAAATAAAAGGCCGATGAGGGCTGCATTGCCGTCACCGATGCTGACGGTCCGCCGGGTCACTTTGTTGATCAAAAATTCCCATATAATTGCAAAGGAAATGGACAGTGAAACAACACCCAAGGCAGGCATGCCGTAAGTAAATATGCCGAATAAAACAGCGGGCAATGCCGCAAGCATGGTGTGATAACTTCGAACCGTTATGCTGCTCCCGTCGTGCCAGAATGGCGCGTGTGATACGATGAGTTTTTTCTGATTAAGCATTCGTTGCCTCCGCTGAAGTGGTCCGGCCGAGTTCATATTTCGCCAGCTTTATATAGTGGAACACCGGCATTTTTGATACACACACATAACTGCAAAGACCGCACTCTATGCAGGAATACAGGTCGTACTGGTCGGCGGCCTCCTCATACTGTCCGACTTCAAGAAATCGTACCAGCATATTCACCGGAACGTTGGCCGGACAGGCCCGGACACATTCGCCACAGTTGATGCACGGATAGTCGGAAACAATCGGAATATTATCTCTATCTTGAAGCATAATGGCATCCGTATCCGCCAGGACCGGGTAGTCCTCGGAATAGAGTGTTGCGCCGGTCATGGGCCCCCCTAAAATTAAACGGTCCTTTTCATTTAAGGTGGCCCCAAAAGCGTTTATAATGTTACGGATGGGTGTCCCGATCTTGGCCGATACCAGCGATTTAACGCCATCTTTATTTATAAAGGTCACTGTTTTGGTTGACGGTATACGGCCCTCTTCAAAGGCTGTGCCGATGGATGCAACCGCTTCGGCGCTCAAAAAGCACACCCCCATGTCTTCACAACTTTGACCTGCGGGCAGTACCTGACCCAAAATACTTTGCATCATCATCGCAGGGAGGGTTGCGGGGTATTCAGACGCGACGGTGACGACTTGGGCCCCGCCGCCGATGGCATCTTGCGTCAGGTTCTGGGGCACCGCAATGAGAATATTGTCGATGCCGGTAATCTTTTTGAGAATCCGGACGCCGTTTTTAACGGCATTGATATTCGATTTGATGACATACTGGTTTGTGCCAACCAACAAATCCCGATCGATCCCGTTTACAATGATGGTCGTTATCGGTTTTTCAGGATTAGAAAAAATTTTAAACGACGGCTTGCCGGGAACTCCCGAGAGAAAATTATCGGCAGTGTCGAGGGACGGTTCCACGGCCAGGGTTTTGAACTGATCGTCGATCTCTTCATTCACGTCCACCTCGATGGACACGGACGTAAAGGTTTTGCCATAATCACCGGCCAATGTCTCAATGGATGAGATTTTTCCGGTAACGGTAGAAATTACACAGGCATCACTGTTTTCAGAAATAGAAAGCTTTTGGCCGGTTTTGACCGTGTCGCCGATTTTTAACAAAATCGTGTCTTTAAAACCATAGGTTTTGTCTAAAAAAAGCGAGACTTTTTTAGGTTCCTGAATCATGGTGGGTTCCGGCGTTTTTACGTCCAGAGCTTCGTATTTCAACATAGGTTTTGTCAGACCGATAAAAGATCTTTTTATCATCGTTCAACCTTTTTTAGTGTTATGTGGATAACGGGGCTAAAAAAACCGTCGTCTTTACAAAAAACCGTCGGTTTACATGACATGGCACCAACCGCACCGCTCCTCTTTGGGACCGGCATCAACCTCCTGATGGCAACTTTCACACCCTGAATGGAATGCATCGGATTTTTTCATGACTTCCGAATCTTCGAGATCTTCAGCTTCGTGGCAGTCAAGACAAGAGTCAGCGAAGGTTTTACCTTCTTCGAGAACTTTATGGCATTCACCGCACGCCACCAGCGCTTCTTCTAATTCTTCGGGTTCTTCAGGATGATGGTGACAGTCCTGGCAGGCGAGGGCGTACCCTGAATCCGATAAATGGGTTTTGTGGTCGAATAAAACTTTTCCAGCAAGCGTTTTGTACATCAACCGTATCGGCTGATCCGGTTTTTTGGCAGGAAAGGCTGCATAGCTCATAACCCCCACAAAGAGGAAAACAATGATGAGACTGTAAGCTATCTGCAGTTCTCTTTTTGGAGTCATCTGGGTACAATCCTTTCAATATTCGATGTTTTTCTTTTATTTAGGCGGGCATAAAAACCAAAGGACACGCCTAACACAATGGAAAAAAGCTTTCAAGTCCTTTTTTGTATAATTTAGAAAAAATTGGGCTTGCCCGGAGGGGGGAAGGGGGTCTGAACAGCATCGAAAGTCAGCATGCCCGTGGGGCAATGACACCCTGTTTTTTGACCCCTGCCACAAAACCCCATTGCAATTTTAATGGTCTTGTTCCATGATAAAGACCCATTAAAAAGGATGTACTGGGGAAAAGATGAGAATAAAATTTTCTCCAAAGCGCCAAAATTCGTTTTTACAAATTTTCTGTGTCGACAGGACCGATGTCGGCAGAGAATACGGATACAGGTCCCGATTCCTTAGAAATTTCATCGGGAAAGATCATGCAAAACAATTATCGTCAAGATATGCCGCCCTGGGGATCGGGTGCTGCATGGGACGCGGCCAACCGGAGTCTCGATTCTCTCATACAACGGAACCGGATGGCGCTGGATCCGGTGGTAATTTTGGCACAGAAGGTTCAGGCCCGGATGGTGTCAATTTTTTCGCTTCTGGACGATCTGTGTCAGGTGACCTGTCCCTGGTGTCCGGATCCCTGCTGTCTGGCCGCCAGGGTCTGGATCGATTTTAAGGACCTGTTGTTCCTTCATCTTGCTGGGCATCCGGTTCCCCCTGAACAGCTTCTGTCGGACTTCAAGGAATCCTGCCGTTATTGGAGTCCCAGAGGCTGTACGTTGCCCAGGGTATCCAGACCCTGGGTCTGCACCTGGCATCTGTGTCCGACCCAGAAGGTGATTCTTCGCCGGAAGGCACCGTCAGTTCAGGAAAAGTTGAGACATGCCGTTCAGGGAATTACCGCCGGTCGAAAGGCCATGGAGGCTGAATTTATCCGAATTGTTTCATGAACGCAGAAAATGGTAACAGGGTAGACAAACGGGTCTTTAGGGAACTGTCAAAATGAATTTGACATCATAGACCATGGTATTTAAGAATGCAGATGTTTGGTTAATCACAGAATATGGAGGAGAATATGGCTTTTGATCCTGAAAAAGATAAAATTTTGAAAAAATGGGTAAGTGAAGAGACCGGACTGGTGGTTACCATCAATCAGTATGGCGACGGTGAACCGAAGCTCCAGATCGGTCCGAGAATATTTAAGAAAAAAGACGGCGGGGAGTCCCAGCGCAAGGCCGGCCGTCTCACCATCGAGGATGTGATGTGGTTTTATGACATCATCGATGAGGCGAAAGAAGAACTTTCGAAACTGGCAAGACCGTTTTGATGGTAGGGATGATTCAGGTATGCAAAAAAATATCGATCCTGAAGTCATAAAAAACGTCATCCGATTAAGAGAGGCCCTTCATCGTCATGGGTATCGATACTATGTTCTGGACGATCCGGAAATATCGGATGCCGAATATGATCGGATGATGCAGGAACTGATGCGGCTGGAGAAGAATTACCCCGATCTTTCGAGTCCGGATTCACCCACTTTGCGGGTTGGAGCGCCGCCCCTGGACAAATTTGAAACGGTCGAGCATTCAATCCCCATGCTCAGCCTGGATAATGGATTCAGCGATACCGATATTTTTGAGTTCGATCTTCGGGTTAAACGAAGCCTCGATACGGACCATACCGTTCTTTATACCGCCGAGCCCAAATTGGACGGCGTTGCCGTGGAACTTGTCTACGAAAACGGCCGGCTGATTTCAGGGTCCACCCGGGGTGATGGTTTCAGGGGCGAATTGATCACATCAAACGTCAGAACCATTCGCTCGGTCCCGATGGTGCTTGAACGGGGGACGGGTGGTAAATATCCTTCACTGCTCGAGGTCAGAGGGGAGGTTTTTATCGGGAAGGAAGGGTTCAAGCGTTTAAACGACCGTCGCCTCGACCAGGATTTGCCGCCCTTTGCCAATCCGAGAAATGCCGCCGCCGGATCGTTGCGGCAACTCGATTCACGGGTCACTGCGGAACGTCCCCTGGAGATCTTTTTTTACGGTATCGGCAGGTTTGCAGACCTGGATCTGGAGTCCCACGGGGATACATTGGAAGTCTTGCAAGAACTTGGATTCAGAATCAACCCGAATATCAGATCGAAAATCACCATTGAAGCGGCCATCGACTGTTACCGGGATCTCAACGAACGGCGGAACCTGTTACCGTACGATATCGACGGCATGGTGATCAAGGTGGACAGCCTTCGTTTGCAAGGCCTTTTGGGGGCGACATCCCGGAGCCCGCGATGGGCCATCGCCTATAAATTTAAAGCAATCCAGGAGACCACCCGGGTCCTTGACATCGAGGTCCAGGTGGGAAGGACCGGAACCCTGACGCCGGTGGCGCATCTTTCCCCCGTGAGAATCGGCGGGGTAACAGTGGGGCGGGCAACACTTCACAACGAAGATGAAATCAGACGAAAAGACGTGAGAATCGGCGATACGG
>JAHECI010000097.1:0-1247 GCA_024641825.1 Desulfobacterales bacterium
GTATTTGAAGGAAAAACATATGAGTTCCCTGTTGTTGTCGGTAGCGAAGGGGAAAAGGGCATCGATATTTCGAATCTTCGCCAGATGACGGGGTTAATTACACTCGATCCGGGATATGCCAACACCGGCAGTTGCAGCAGCGCCATCACGTTTATGGACGGTGAAAAAGGAATTTTACGATATCGCGGCATTCCCGTTGAACAGCTGGCCCAGCATTCGAGTTTTATCGAAACGGCCTATCTTTTAATCAACGGCAGGCTTCCCAGCAAAGAAGAGCTTAATCAAGTATCGGTTCTTTTTAATGACCAGTCCCTGGTGCATGAGGACATGCAGGATTTCTATAGGAACTTTCCCAGGGCCTCTCACCCCATGGGGATTCTATCGAGTATGGTGAATGCACTCAGAAGCTTTTATCCCGAACTGCATACCATTGAAGAAGATATCAACATCCCCGTTACCCGGCTTCTCTCCAAGGTGCGCACCATGGCGGCCATGTCATACAAGATATCCAGAGGTCATAAAGTCGTTTATCCCCGTCCCGATTATAAGTACTGTGCCAATTTTCTGAACATGATGTTCGACACGCCGGTGAGGCCGTATAAAATCAATGAAATCCTGGTAAAAGCATTAGAGGTTTTCTGGATTCTCCATGCCGACCATGAGCAGAACTGTTCGACATCCACCGTGAGGCTGGTGGGTAGCGGAAGGGTCAATCTCTACGCGGCCATCTCCGCCGGCATTGCCGCCCTATGGGGCCCTTTGCATGGCGGTGCCAACCAGGCCGTTATCGAAATGCTCACCGACATTCAAAACGACGGCGGCAATTATCAGCGGGCCATTGACAGAGCCAAAGATAAAAAAGACCCGTTCCGCCTGATGGGTTTTGGCCACAGAGTATACAAGGCCTATGACCCCCGGGCCAAAATTTTAAAAAAGATGTGCGACAACGTGCTGGAAGAACTCAACATCACCGATCCCTTGCTCGATTTCGCCAAAAAACTGGAAGAGGCGGCGCTGACCGATGATTATTTCATCGAACACAACCTTTATCCCAACGTCGACTTTTACAGCGGCATTATTCTCCGCGCCATGGGCATCCCCACCAACATGTTCACCGTTATGTTCGCAATCGGCAGGCTGCCTGGCTGGATAGCGCAATGGAAAGAGAGTCTTGACGACCCCAAATGGAAACTGGGAAGACCCCGCCAGATTTATACTGGCCCCAGGGAAACCCGATATATTCCCAT